>CANRIJ010000020.1 GCA_947630635.1 uncultured Spirochaetaceae bacterium
CCGCCGCCTTCCCTCTTTTTTCAGATCCCCCCTTCTAAGGGGGTTTTTTTATTGTCTCTCCATTCATGGCAATATGATGTGATTTGGTTTATCATCAACTAAAGAATACTTGGAGGACGTTATGGACATTAGATATTCAACAGGCAAAGAGCCTTTTATGACTATGACAACAGAGGAACTTAGGGATGAGTTTCTCATTACTGATATCTTCAAAGAGGATGATGTATCTGCAGTATATTCACATGTAGACAGAATAGTTGTAATGGGAGCGATGCCAGTTAATGAGACTGTAAAGCTAGATAAGAATATAGACTCTTGGAAGAATTTCGGAGTCAACTATCTACTGGAGAGAAGAGAGCTTGGAACTATAAATATTGGCGGTAAGGGAAGAGTAATAGCAGACTCAAAGGAATATAAGATGGATCATTTTGATGGGCTCTATCTTCCAATGGGAACCAAAGAGGTCTCATTTGCCTCTGATGACAAGGATAATCCTGCCAAATTCTACATCTGCACAACCCCTGCTCATACTCCGAAGGTGGCAAAGCTCATTCCTCTTAAGGATGCTATACATAAGCATCTTGGAGAGCAGAAGACCTCAAATGAGAGAACAATCAATCAGTATATTCACCCGGATGTTCTCGATACATGTCAGCTTTCAATGGGACTTACTCACTTAGAGGAGGGCTCAGTATGGAATACAATGCCTGTTCATACACATGAGAGAAGAATGGAAGTCTACTTCTATTTCGATGTTCCAAAGGACAATGTCGTATTCCATTTCATGGGAGAGCCTGATGAGACAAGACATATTGTTATGCATAACGAAGAGGCTGTTATTAACCCGTCATGGTCAATTCACTCTGGCTGTGGAACCTCTAACTATACATTTATTTGGGCTATGTGCGGCGAAAACAGAGCCTATGATGATCAGGATTGGATTAAGACAGAGGATCTTAGATAGAAATCTCCTGAATTTTATTCGAAAAATAGCAGCACTCTCATATGAGTGCTGTTTTTTATATTTCGTTTTTTTGATATACAGTAATAGTGCGAATTAGACTCGAACATGTCAGTAAGAATTATGGAGCTTTGCATGCAGTAGAGGATGTGAGCCTAGAGATTCCCTCAAATGAGGTATATGGGGTAATAGGCAAGTCTGGAGCGGGAAAATCTACTCTTGTCAGGCTCATATCGCTTCTGGAGAGACCCGATAGCGGTGAGATCTACTACGATGACAAGAGAGTCGACAATCTTCCCAAAAAGGAGCTGATTCAAGAGAGAAGGAAGATTGGAATGATTTTCCAGAACTTCAATCTCTTTTCATCGCGCACTGCACTTGAGAATATTGAGTATCCAATGGAAATCTGCCATATGGATAGAAAGACATCCAAAAAGAAGGCAAATGAGCTACTCTCGCTAGTTGGGCTTGAGGGAAGAGGCGATGCCCCGATATCTACGCTCTCTGGTGGACAGAAGCAGAGAATAGCGATTGCCAGAGCACTTGCCGTGGACCCGAATATACTCTTTTGCGATGAAGCCACCAGCGCTCTGGATCCCCAGACCACAAGGGCTATTCTTGCCCTTATCAAGGAGATTCAGAAGAAGATGAATCTCACTGTTGTCATGATTACCCATCAGATGGAAGTTGTGCGTGACGCATGCACAAGGGTCGCGGTTTTGGATCAGGGAAAGATTGTGGAGAGAGGTGATGCCAGAGAGGTCTTTGCAAATCCTCAGACGGCAGTCACAAAGGATTTTCTCTTTAATATTTCGAACATGAAGAACTCCATAATACGCTGGTCCAATGAAGGTGGGCACTATACGCTTCGTTTTAGGGGGCTTAAGACGCAGGAGCCGATAATATCAGAGGTCGCAAAGGCAACTGGTGCGGTTTTCAATATTCGTGCAGCCGGCGTGAATATAGTCTCTGGTGAGGAGCACGGCATTATGATACTCGATATAGGTCCTGATGCTGAGACTGCAAAGAGCGCGGTTGATAAGTTTGAAAAGCTTGGAGTCAAGGTTGAGGAGGAGATGGATGGCAGCGTTTAGCAGATATTGGTCACTTATTCTAAATCCCTTCTTGCAGACTTTGGAGATGGTCTTCTTCTCAACACTCTTTGCTGTTATCCTCGGTCTTCCAATAGGAGTGCTTCTCCAGATCACAAGCCCAGAGGATCAGGGTGGAATCGTTCCAAAGAGGATACTCAATAGTGTTCTCTCAAGAGTCGTAAATATACTCAGATCTTTCCCCTTTATTATTCTCCTGATTGTCATAATGCCGCTATCAAGAGTTATTGTTGGAACTGCCATTGGCACAACAGCAGCAATAATTCCTCTCTCTATAGCAGCTGCTCCATTTGTCGCAAGAATCATTGAGACTGCGCTTAAGGAGGTTGACCCGGGAGTTGTGCAGGCTGCAAAGGCCATGGGATCGACAAATTTCCAGATTATATGGAAAGTGCTTCTTCCGGAGGCTCTTCCCTCTCTTATATCTGGAATAACGCTTACGGTGATAAATCTTATTGGGTACTCTGCTATGGCAGGTGCAATTGGCGGAGGAGGACTGGGAGACCTTGCAATCAGGTATGGCTACCAGAGATTCCAATCTGATGTACTATTCATAACAGTCGTGATAATCATCCTCCTTGTTGAAGTGATTCAGCTAATTGGCAATAAGCTTGCAGCTCATGTAATAGCAAAGCGCTAGCTGGGCATTGGGAGAATTGATGTCAAAAGTCTACAGAGGTGTTTGTTTTGATGATGAGAGATCTCTCTTCGGAGAGAGTAATATCGAGATAATAGACTCTGAGTTTATAAAGGGCGAGTCGCCTCTAAAGCATATAGAAAATGCAAAGATATACAACACGGAGTTTAAGTGGAAGTATCCTATTTGGTATTCGAAGGGTATTTCTATCGATAGATCGTATTTTTCAATAGATGCTAGGGCTGGAATTTGGTATTCAGAGGATATAAAGATTGAGAATACGAAGTTTGACGCACCCAAAAGCCTGAGGCGCTCAAAGCTAATAAAGATAGAGAATTCCAGGTTTGAGAATGCCGAGGAGACTCTTTGGTCTTCAAGCGATATAAGAGTAACAAACTCGTATTTCAAGGGCGATTACCTCTTTATGAATTCCTCTGATATAGAGGCAAAGAACATCAAAATCGATGGGCACTATTCGTTTGATGGGGTAAGAAATGTCCTTATTGAGAATGCTGAGATCCATTCAAAGGATATATTCTGGAACTCGGAGAATGTCACGGTCAGAAACTCTGTCATCGATAGCGAATATATAGGATGGAATAGCCGAAATCTTAGATTCGAGAGATGCAAGATAGCCTCTCTTCAGGGTTTTTGCTATATAGAGAATCTTACTATTAAAGGCGGGGATCTTAGCGGGGTATCCCTTGCATTTGAATACTCTGATGTAGATGTGGATGCAGAGAGCTCCATAATAAGCATATTCAATCCAAAATCTGGAAAGATAAGGCTCTCCTCTTCAGACGCCCTTATCCTTGAGAAGGACAAGATTGACGCGGATAAGACGAAGATTGAGATAGAAGAGATAAAAGAGGTCTCCGATGATCCAAAAGAATATCTTCGATTTTGAGAGCCTTGTAGAGAGAAGGAATACAGGCTCCTACAAGTGGGATGTAGAGGGACAGAGCATACCCCTATGGGTTGCTGATATGGATTTTGATACAGCCCCAGTTATAAAGGAGAGCCTATTAAAGAGAGCTGCGCTTGGCGCTTATGGCTACTCTAAGATCACAGATGAGTGGTATGAGGCCTATATTTCATGGTGGAAGAGAAGATATTCCTTTGAGATGAAGAAGGACTCTCTTGTATTCTCCCTCGGAGTTGTGCCATCCCTTTCGTCTATTCTTCGCCGTCTCTTAAGGCCAAACGAGAATGTGATCCTTCTCACTCCCTGCTACAATATTTTCTACAATTCGATTCTCAATAATGGCTTTAGGGTGCTTTCTTCGCCTCTTAGATATGAGAATTATTCCTATTCAATTGATTTTGATGACCTTGAGGATAAGATGGCTCAGAGTCAGAGCGCTGCCCTCATTCTCTCTAATCCCCAAAACCCAACTGGGAACATATGGACTCAAGATGATCTTGAAAGGATATCAAAGCTTGCAAAGAGACACGATGTAATTGTCATCTCTGACGAGATACACTGTGACATCACAAGGCCTGGTTTGAGCTATGTGCCATTTTTGAGTGTGTCCAAAGAGGCGGAGGAGGTAGGCTTAATGCTTATTTCGCCTACAAAGTCCTTCAATATCGCAGGGCTTCTCACATCTGCTCTCTATATTCCCAACAGGTGGATTCGAAAGGAGATTGTGAGGGGTCTAAACAATGACGAGATAGCAGAGCCAGCTCTCTTTTCTGCTCTATCGGCAGTGAGTGCATATAATGGCGGCGAGCCTTGGCTTGAGGAGCTGAGAAGAGTCATAGAGGATAATAAGGATTTTGCCTCAGATTATATAAATAGGAATATAGATGGCATGGTGGCGCTTTCTTCCGATGCTACCTATCTTCTATGGGTTGATGTCAGCAAAATCGACTCAGATGATGAGAGGCTCTCAGAGTTTATCTTCTCTGATTGCGGCGTCAAGGTTGCTCCTGGATCTGAGTATGGCTCTAGTGGCTTCTTGAGAATTAACACAGCCACTCCCAAATGGAATCTAGAGAGAGCGCTAAATCTTATTAGTGGCAGTATTCTGAAATATCGAGGCTAGGTCTTTTTCTTTGGCTTATATGAGCGCGCCTTTTCAAAGAGAGAGTAGGGGATGTGGCAATATCCATTGGGGTATTTATAGAGATAGTCTTGGTGGTAATTCTCGGCCCTATAGAAGTTCTTAAGCGGAAGAGCCTCTGTGACTATAGCCTTTTTGTATTTCTTCCTTAGCTTATTTAGCTCTTCTTGAATTACGCTCTCATCATCTTCTTCGATGTAGTAGATGCCGCTTCTATACTGCTCTCCTATATCGCCGCCCTGTCTATTTAGAGAAGTGGGGTCTATAGTCTTGAAAAAGAGCCTTATAAGCTCGCTCAGGGTGATTCTCTCTGGATTGTAGGTGACCTCTACTGCTTCGGCAAATCCGGTATTATCCTTGCATACTTCTTCATAGGTTGGGTTCTCTGTGTTTCCATTGGCATAGCCGACCGTTGTGTCGAGAACTCCCTCTATCATCTTCATAAAGTGCTCTGTGCCCCAGAAGCAGCCTCCAGCAAAATATATTCTCTTTGTGCCTTTGTCTTCCATAGATTTAATATATAGCTCATCTCTCAATTGAGCCTCTTTTTATGATAACTTTTCACATGAGTATGGAAAGTTTTGTCTTTAAGGTGGATTTTGCGCTTGGAAGTTTGTCTTAGTTTTCCTTATGGTTTAAAAGGAAAGTATTTATATGGAAAAAATAAAGGTAAGCGCGGCTTTTATTCTGATGGATGGCAGAGTGCTTATTGCTCAAAGGGGCGACTCTTCCTATGAGGGCAAGTGGGAGTTCCCTGGAGGCAAAGTCAAGCCGAATGAGAGCGGTGAGACTGCAGTAGTAAGAGAATTGGAAGAAGAGCTTGGAATCAAGGTTAAGCCCCAGCGCCTTTTGGCAACCGTTACAGGTGTCTTTGATGATAGAAATCTGGATATAGACTTATACCAATGCAAAATAGTGAGCGGCGATGTTACTCTCAAAGAGCATTTGGATGCGAAGTGGGTCAGTAAGTCAGAGTTCAGCGATTATGATTTCCTTGTTCCAGATAGGCTCTTCATTGATGTTATAAAGGCAATTAATCCCTATTAAAGAGCCTTCTCGACTCTTATGTGCATTATGCCCGCTTCTTCAAACTCCTCTCCAAGTGGTCTATAGCCCATTTTCTTGTAAAAGCCTAAGGCGTTTAGCTGCGCATTTAGGTATATCCTCTTGAATCCCTTTTCCCTATAGAAATTCTCGACTTCATTGATCAGCATTCTGCCATAGCCCATTCCTCTTTTCTCTTTCTCTATGGCAAAGCGTCCTAAATGAACTATATTCTCCTCTTTGATAGCCCTTATTGTTCCTACGATTTTTCCGCTTTCTGCTATTGCAAAGTGTTCTGCTTCGCTCTTAGTATTGTCGAGACTGTCCCTCTCCAATTCAGGCCTTACGCCACCTTCTATTACAAAGGCCTCATACCTTATTCTGAGAGCATCCTTAAGTCTATCTTCGTCTTTTATTAAAATGATTTCTGACATTTTTACAAAAGGGCCCCCAATTGGACCCTTTTATGGAGCTGATCGGGATCGAACCGACTACCTATTGAATGCCATTCAATCGCTCTAGCCAGGTGAGCTACAGCCCCGCATAGGTAAGGTTATATGATGAAGCCTATTAAATCAAGATGAGTTACTTTTAAAAGAAACTGCAAAAATTGTCATTGCGAAATAGTTGGTTGCGATTTGTTGCATCTGTCAAAAAATTTGAATTTTTCTCCATTTCTTCTTCATGAAAACCTCAAAGTTATTTAAAGTGCAAAATTTTTAATGGATATATCAAATTATATCGTAAAGCAATTTCTAGATTGAATATTTTGATATTTTCAGCAAATGGCTAACTTTACATTTGGGAATACTTAGGTTTTTCTATTGTATTTATTAATAGTATCATTTTTGAAATTATTTATGATTTTTTAAATAAATAGGCCTATATCTTATATTTTGTTAAGTTTTATAGTCAAAGTCTGCGATAAAAAATATTTCTTTGAGTTTACCGAAAGATATGATAAAAAATAAATGGGTAATTTTTTTTGCCATTATTAAACTCTTTATTTTTAGGAGGGGTATGTTATGAAAAAGGGAGTTGTTGTTCTGTTTTTCTTGATTCTGGCTTTAGTTCCTGTACAGCTATTTGCTGCTGTTTCAGGCGATCCTATCAAGAATTATGATTGTCCTTTCTTGCTAACTTCCGCTGGACAGGGACCTGGTTCGAAGCAGTTGAGGCTTTTGATTAATCTTTCCAAGGCCTTCACACTTGAAAAGGATTTCTTCCTTGAGGATGAGCCGCTTCCGAGACTTGCAGAGATTGACAATCCTATAGTTGGCGAGCCTTATACAGTTCTCGTAATGGTTATCGGAACAACTGATAAGGGACTTGGTGCTTCTGGAATCACAATTGAGGACGAGATCAATAACCTCAAGGAAGTCATTGCCAAGGCACAGTCAAAGAATCTTCCTATCGTTGCTGTCTCAATCGAGCAGGATAAGAGAAAGCCTGGCATCCCGACAAACGGAAACGAGAGAATTATTGACCTTGTTTGCCCAGTAAGTGAGTGGATGGTTGTTCTTAAGGCCAACAATACCGACGGAAGATTTACTGAAATCAGCCAGAAGTACGGTATTCCTTTGACAATAGTTGACTCTGCAATGGATTTCTCCAACCTTTGCAAAGAGATCTTTATAAAGTAGTCAGAGGCAAAAGGTAAGGAGATAAAATGTCGGTAACAATGTTGACTTTGATACTGCTCATTATCATGATTGCGGTCTTCGTAGTGAGCAGCATCTTCTTAAAGTCCCCCGATATCTCAATGGTTATAGCCGGTGTCGTCATAGCAATATGCGGCCTCATTATGTTCCCTGAACTCGGCAGTCCAGTCAGATATCTCGTGGAAGGCCTATTTGTAAATATGGATTTGGCCATGCTCTTTATTGCAGCATCGATCTTCATCAATATTTACTCAAATAGCGGTGCCGTCTCCACTCTTACTAGGGGAATCGTTAAATATATACATAACAAGTGGTTATTGATGATCATCATGGGCGTTTTGATGCTGATTCCAGGTGCTTTAACAGGTGCTGGAAGCGTATCTATCTTCGTTCTTGGCGGTCTCGTAGACACTGTTTTCTCTCAGATTGGAATTACGAAGAGAAGAAGAACAGTCTTTATCTTCTTCTTTGCTATCCTCTCTGCAGCTGCACCACCGATTAACCTTTGGACGATGCTTATGACAGCTCAGGCCAACATGCCTTATGTTGGATTCACCTGGCTTCTCTTGATCCCAATCGTTATTGCGGGTGCTGTCTGTATCATCTACTGTGGATGGGGTGCAAAGCAGGATAAGACTCCTGAGCAGATTCTTGCCGAGCTTCCTCCAGAGACTCCTGGAATGACTTGGTGGAGAATTGTTCTTCCTATCGTTGCAATTATCATTCTCTTCATCCTGGGTCTTTACCTACCATGGGGACTTCCAGTACTTGGACTTCCTCTGATGTTCATCCTCGCAGCAGTCGTAGCTTTCCTCTGCAATCCGAAGAAGACAACCTTCAAGGAGTACGTGGGTATCATCAACAATACAATGGAGCAGGTATTCCCACTCGTTGCAAACGTTCTGTCAATTGGTGTTCTCCAGTCGGCAATGGCTGCAACAGGTGTTAGAGGACTTTTGGGAAGCTTCTGTGTTGGTCTTCCGCTTGTTGCTATCTACTGCACGATCCTTATCTTTGGACCGATCATGCAGGGATGCTTCAACTACGGTGTATCTGTCGTTCTCGGCGGACCGCTTATCTTCATGTTCAACACTTTGGGCATGGACGTAACCGTAATTTGTGCGGCACTTTCACTAATCTTCCCGCTTGGCGATTCACTTCCTCCTTCAAGAATTGTTGGAAGACTTGCTTGCGTCGAGACAGGAGAAAAGTCTTATCTCAAGTTCTTTGCCGCGGCGCTGTTCCCAATGCTTGTCCTTGGCGGAATGGCTGTATTTATGATTGTCAAACCAGCATGGTTTGCATTCCTGTACTAGTGGGGTGAAGTATGGTAATGGTAGTTTTTGAAAACATTATTCATATTATCTATTTCATAATGGCTGCTTTGATTGCTCTTAGCATGCTGAAGTCTCTTTTTAAGAGGCATAACAACAGATCCGGTGTTCTTGGTGTTGTATATGACATTATGTATGCCTACTGTTTTATACCTTTCTTACTAAGAGCCTGTTACATTAAGTGAGGCTTCCATGAGTGCAAAGAAACACGTAATTTGGGGTAGCACCCCTGGAAGATTCGCCGGAAAGATCATAATTCTAGTTATTGCATGTGTTTTCGCTGCAATCGCAGGATATGAGTTCTGGACACTTAGACACTATAAAGAAGTTATCGTAGTAAGTGAGGATCTCACTGAAGTCAAATGGTTCAGCGACTATGTTCCTTCTCTAAAGGGAACTTGGCTTGATACGCCTGTTTTCATATTTGATTCAGGTGTAGAGGGAGGAACTGTATTTGTAAACGGATGTCCTCACCCCTATGAGCCGGCTTCAACAGTTGCTGCCTATTTGATGCTTGAGAACATCAAGGTCGATAAGGGTAAGGTTATCATCGTTCCGAGAGCCAACTACTCAGGTTCAACTGAGGGAATGCTCGGAGACGCATATCCAATGTTCTTCCATGTTGATACCGATTTTGGTCCTGTGAAGTTCAGAATTGGAGACAGATATGCTAACCCACTCGATCAGTGGCCAGATCCTTATACATACGTTAACTATCCATCAGGACAGAACCTCGCTTATCAGGATATCAGAAACCTCAATAGAACATATCCTGGAAGAGAGAACGGTACTATAACAGAGAGAGCTGCATACGCAGTTATGGAGATTATCAGGCAAGAGGGTGTCGATATCGCTATCGATATGCACGAGGCTGAGATTCTCTATCCTGTTACCTCTACCTATGTTGCTCCTGCAAAGGTTCTCGATAGAGAGCACTTTGAAGAGACAGGTGAGATGGTTTATGTAGAGCCAGAGAAGAGCTCACTTGATATTGCTATGATGGCAGCAATGAACATCGGCAATACCTTCTTCATGAAGAGTGAGGCATCTCCGAATACTCTCCATGGACTCTCACACAGAGAATGGGCCGACTGGTCTGATGCTCTTACGTTCCTTATGGAAACACCTGAGATCTTCATTGATAAGATCACTGGACCAAGGACAGAGGCACTCATGACCGAGGGTAAGGACCACTTCCTGCAGGTAGTAACAGACAAGGGCCTTACATACTTCCCGTATGAAGAGGATTTTGGAACTCCGCTTTGGTATAGAGCAGGAAGACATCTCAGTGGTGCTCTTGAGGTTATCAATTGGGCTGGCGTCTTCTATCCAGAGATGGAAGTTATAGTCTCATGGCCGACATATACAGAATTGGAGGCTCTTGAGAACCAGGGAATCGATAGTGTTGGTGCATTCTTGCATGATCCTAACGATCCCGCAAATAGAGATAGGGCGTATGTCATCTACCACAAACCAGTTGATGTGGATGATGTCTTATAAAAGTTACGTTTAGAGGAGAAACGCAATGAAGAAAATCGCTATTGTTGCATTGGCGGCCTTGCTTTTCACAGGACAGAGTCTCTTTGCATGTACGATCTTCGCAGTTGGAAAAGATGCTTCAACTGACGGATCTACTATGACAAGCCACACCTGTGATTCCACAAGTGATGATCTCAGAGTATGGATTATTCCTTCAATGGAAGCAGGCACTGAAAGAGACATAGTCGTTAACGGCAGAGCGGGAGCTGATTATTCTCAGTTCCCAGAAGTTAAGAATTATGGTGACAATGGCCTCGTAGTTGGCACTTATCTGATGGAAGCTCCATCAAACCAGTATCTCCATGCAATGTACTCATTCATCAATGACAAGGGCCTTGCAATGGGAGAGTCAACATGCTCATACGACAGAAACTCAGAGCAGGGACAGAAACTCAGATCTGTATTCAGCAGAGATGAGGGTGTTATTGACTGCTACATGCTCCAGGATCTCGCTCTTGAGAATTGCTCAAGCGCAAGAGAGGCTGTTGAGTTCATGGGAAACATTATCAATGAGTATGGCTGGAATGGCGCATGTGAGTGTATCAACATCTGTGACGGCGAGGAAGCTTGGGTCGTAGAGTTCTATGGTGCAAACGTATGGTGTGCAGCTAGAGTTCCTGATGACGCAGTATTCGTAGCAGCTAACAGAGCAAGAATCAACCATGTTGAGCAGGACGATCCAGAGAACTGGATTTACTCACCAAACCTCTTCTCATATGCTCTTGATAATGGCCTTTGGGATGGAAAGGGCGAGTTCAGACCATGTGTTATCTACTGCCCGAACCCAACCAGAACCTATTCAACAAGAAGAGAGTGGAGAGCTATGATGCTTCTCGATCCATCTCTCAACCTTGATCCAGAGGAGAAGAATCCAGATGAGAACTGGCCGCTCTTCGTAGTTCCAAAAGAGAAAGTCTCTGTTGATACAATCCACAAGCTTTCATCTGACTACTACCAGGGAACTGCTTATGATACAACTCATACACTAGCAGCTGGCCCATTTGGTAACCCACTCTATCCAAGCCATGTTGAGAGAGCAATCAACTGCTTCAGATGCACATACATCCAGATCTCCAACATTAAGAGCTGGTATCCAGATCCAGTTAAGTGCTTGGCATACTTCGGATGGGGCGCACCAGATTCAACATATCTCACACCAGTCTTCGCTTCAACTCTTGAGCTGCCTTCACAGTTTGGTATCGGCGTTAGAAACGAGCCTTACAATGAAGAGTCAGGATGGTGGGTTGCTTCACTTGTTCAGAACACAGCAGCAACTAACTATGTAAATGCTATCCAGACAATCCATGAAGTCAGAGAGCCAAAACTCCAGAACGAGTACAAGCTCACAAACGCTGTTCAGGAAGTAGCAGCCGCAATGGTTAATGCAGGTAATACTGACGGAGCAATCGAGCTCTTGACTATCTATCAGAATGAGATGGCTGACATTTGGCATGAGACTTGGAAGGATCTCGCAAAAGAGCTCATTTCAACCTACATGCATACCAATATCAACATGAGAACATCTGCTGTTACCCCATGGTGGCAGGAGAACGTTGTTGATAAGGGTCTCAAATAATTTATCTTTAGTTTAAAATGGGGTCTCGCATGAGGCCCCAAATACACACGAAAGGAGAAATCCTATGAAGTTTTGGAAATATGCATCAGTAGTTCTTTTTGTACTGCTTTTAGCATCAAGCCAGGTTTTTGCTTGTACTATTCTCGCAGTAGGAAAGGACGCATCGGCAGATGGCTCAACAATGACCAGCCATACCTGCGATTCAAACAGCGATGACTTCAGACTCTGGCTCATTCCTTCAATGCCAGCTGGAACTGTTAGAGACATAGTTCTCGATGGCAGAGCAGGATCTGACTTCACTGGCTTCCCAGAGTCCAATACTTATGGACCAAGGGCAATGATTCTTGATACATACACATTCGAGAAGCCGACTAACCAGTATCTTCATGGCATGTACTCATTCGCAAACGACAAGGGTCTTGCAATGGGCGAGTCAACTTGTGGTTTCGAGAGAGGCGAGCAGGGCACAAAGCTCAGAGCAGCTTTCGGAAAGGTAGAAGGCATCTATGATTGCTACATGCTTCAGGACCTCGCTCTTGAGACATGCTCAACAGCCAGAGAGGCAGTTGAGTTCATGGGCAAGATGGTTGACGAGTATGGCTGGAACGGATCATGCGAATGTATCAACATCTGTGACGGAAACGAAGTTTGGGTCATGGAAGTCTATGGCGGAAATATTTGGTGCGCAGTAAGAATTCCTGATGACGCAGTATTCGTAGCAGCTAACAGAGCTAGAATCATCCACATTGATTTTGATGATCCAGAGAACTACCTCTATTCAGCAAACATCAAGTCATTCGCAATTGAGAATGACCTTTGGGATGGAAAGGGCGATTTCGAGCCTTGCAACATCTACGCTCCTAATAAGTCTTCTCTCCTCTGCACACTCAGAGAGTGGAGAGTCCTTATGCTTCTTGATCCTTCTCTCAATCTTCTTCCTCCGACAGTTGAGGATCCAGACAACTACCCAATGTGGGTCGTTCCAAAAGAGAAAGTATCTGTTCAGACAGTACATGAGATTTGCTCTGACTGGTATGCAGGAACCGAGTTCGACGTCTCAAGAACAGTCTACGCTGGACCATTCGGCAACCCACTTGGAACAAACTATGTCTATAGACCAATCAATATGTGCAGATGTACTTACATCCAGTGCTCCAACATCAAGAGCTGGCTCCCAGACGCAGCTAAGTGCTTGGTATGGTTCGGATGGGGTGCTCCTTCAACAACTTACCTCACACCGCTCTTTGCCTCAATGACTGAGCTTCCTGAGTTCTTCTACACTGGCGTCAGAAATGAGCCATTCAGAGAGGATTCAGGATGGTGGGTATGCTCTGGTGTACAGCAGGATGCAACAATCAACTACGAGGTTGCAAGCGAAGTCATCAAGAGCATCAGAGATCCAAGAATGGAGACAATTTACAAGCTCACCGATGCTATTCAGACAATCGCAGCTTCCATGATCGATTCTGGCAACGAAGAGGGAGCAATCAAGCTTCTTACAGCTTATGCATGCGACACAGCAGAAGATTGGCACGAGATCTGGATTGACCTTGATAAGAGCCTCAGAAGCAAGCTTATGTTCGGTAACGTCGACATGAGAGCTCCATCTGAGCCTCAGTGGTGGTTGGATATTGTCAACGAGTATACTGGCGACAAGCTCAGACCGCTTGCTGACTAGTCTTTTGATATTAACGGCAATTGCCCCTTTTGAGGGGCATTGCCTTTTTTTATGATTCTAATAACGGTTTTATTCTTTGTTTTCATCGCTTTGGGAGTGGTGGAAAACTTTTTTCATAAAAAGCATCTTGAGAGCATACCAATTCGCATCCTGGTCAACGGTACTAGGGGAAAGACTACAGTATGCAGGATGCTTGTGAAGGCCCTTAATGATAAGGGCATAAGAACGGTTGGCAGAACAACTGGCTCAGATGCTCTTCAGATTCTTCCTGATGGGAAGGAGATACCGGTCAATAGAAGAAAGAGCGCAAATATAATCGAGATGGTCTCTTTCTTTAGATTTGCCTATAGAGAGAAGGCCGAGTGTGTTGTAGTCGAGTGTATGGCACTAGGTGAGGAGAATCAGAAGACCATTGCCAAAAAGCTCGTTAAGCCGACTATAACTGTGATTGTCAATTCATACGTAGATCACATAGGCGAGATTGGAAAGACAAAGGAAGAGACAATAAGGGTTCTTTCGAAGTCTGTTGGCGATAAGACTGTGCTATTTGCAACGGAGAGCGAGTATGAGAGCCTGGTAAAGGATTTCCATCTTGTGAATGTAAGGCACTTTGATATTGAGTCCAATCTTCCTATTCATGATATGAATGTCTCTATTATTGTGGACGTTCTCTCATATCTTGGACTGACAGAGGAAGAGGCTCTCAAGGGGGCTATCGGCTACTCGCCTGATATTGGGCTTATTAGGGACATTGAGCTTCAAAATGGTGTTATGTTCATCAATTCATTCTCTGTTAATGATCCCAAGTCAATGCATGAGGAGATTGAGAGGGCTCTTTGCTTTAAGAAGAAGCTGAATCTGATTTTCAATAGCAGAATGGATAGAGAGTATAGGATACTCTCTTTTGAAGAGGCACTTAGGGGTGTAGAGGGCATAAATAGAGTCTATATAATTGGAAACTATAAGAAAAAAGTAGCCTTTCATGTCAGGCGAAAGACAAAGGCGACCTTGGAGACCATAAAGCCCGAAGCACTCTTTGATTTGATAAAAAAGTCCAGGGATGAGATATTCCTAGGGCTGGGAAATATAAAAGGCGATGGAGAAAAACTCGTGGAGAAGATAATTCCAAAGGGAGGCGATTATGCTGGCAACGGCGGTAGCATTTAGCATTCTTTTGAGTTTTGCAAGTTCTGAGTTTCTTGGCATACTCACCGGAGGTCTTATAAGCGGCGGCTATTTGGCGTTTTTTTTAGAGCAGCCATTTAGAGTTGTATCTACTTTGGCTCTTGCCCTTATAACCTACGGTATAGTCAAGATACTCTACAATTTTGTTATCATTTATGGCAGAAGAAGGTTTATTCTGACTGTCATAATCTCTCTTTTGCTCTCAATGCTCTATGAGAGGCTCTTCTTCTATATGACAAGTATCCCCTTTGATACGAGAATCATAGGGTATATTATTCCAGGACTCATAGCAAATGACTGTGAGAAACAGGGAATATGGAAGACACTATTAATGGTTTTGCTTATAGCGGTGGTGATATGGCTATTTCTACATCTGGGTCTTCTGTAAAGAAGAAAACATGGCTTTTGAATCTTATTCTCATTTTGGCTTTCCTAGTCGCAGTTGGAGGAGTTGTTCTTGCAATTGTTCTTGAGCATACTGAGGAGCTTGACTATTCAGAGATGCAATATAATGCGGCAGTCAGGATGGCCAATGCAGAGGCATATATTAAGGAGCAGATGCTCCTTCAGGGCATCGAGATAGAGCCAGAGGATCTCAATAAGACTGGTATCCTGGGCCCTGAATTCACAGAGCTGACCTCTACCCCTGGAAATCCAGATGTCAAGAGAACAACACTGGTTCCTGATTTTGCGGGAGCAATGGTCAGATATTTTCATGATGCTGGAATGAAAGAGGGTGATACTATCGCAGTTGGCTCGTCTGGATCTTTCCCTGGCTTGATGATAGCTGTTTTGACAGCTGCTACTGAGATGGGTCTCAATACAAGGCTTATAGTATCGGCGGGATCTTCGATGCATGGCGCTACAAGACCTGAGTACAACATCTTTGATATAGCAGACGATCTTTTAGAGGGCGGATTTGCTGATTTTGATATCCTTGCAGTCTCCCCAGGCGGACCGAACGACAGAGGCGGCGGAGTCATGGAGGGAATAATCTGGTTTAATACCGCAGAGCTCTCCTTCCAGCTTTGCCGCGACACTGGATATGACATTATAGATGTAGAGAATCTCGCTGATAACATCAAAAAGAGAATGGAGCTCTACGGTGATGTGGATATGTTCGTGAATGTCGGAGGCGGCATACAGAATGTTATACGGGCGCACCTCGGCGAACAA
Organism: uncultured Spirochaetaceae bacterium; assembly: GCA_947630635.1. Lineage (GTDB taxonomy): Bacteria > Spirochaetota > Spirochaetia > Sphaerochaetales > Sphaerochaetaceae > Ornithospirochaeta. The sequence goes on from CANRIJ010000020.1 coordinate 15,970, forward strand.
GCTCTCGACGTTTGTAAGGGAGATA
>CANRIJ010000021.1 GCA_947630635.1 uncultured Spirochaetaceae bacterium
AGCCTCATTATCTGATTTTAAGCTCTTTAGCCACTTCTATTAGAATCTCAGGGTGGTCGGTCATGACAGTATCGACGCCCATCTCATATAGCTCTTTCATCTCATCTCTCTCATTTATTGTCCACACCATGATCACCGCATTCTTCTTATGCCACTTCTTGATGAAAGAGGGTGTTATTACCTTGATGGGACCTGCCTTTCTCGGCACTTGGAACACGAGTCTCATCTTAGTCTCTCTATTTGGATAGAAGGCTTTGAATAGGACTTTTGGGACAACTTCTCCAGTTGTAAGGGATGATTGGATCTCAGGTGCGATTTTCCTAATGCGCTTGAGGTTATTAAGATGAAAAGAGGCAACGCACACTCTCTTCTCTGCTTTGCACCTCTTAATTGTCTCTTTGAAGTAATCGGCGATGACAGGATCATCGGTCTTTAGGTCCACGTTGTATCTCTGCTCTGGAAGCTCAGTAAGAGCCTCTTCAAGGGTCATGAGTCTCACGCCCTTTCCTCTGAATGGGAATGTCTTTCCCCCGTCCTTTGTAAATGTGTAGCCGGCATCGTATTTTTTGAGCTCTTCAAGAGTATGATCCTCTATTCTTCCTTTGCCGTCTGTGTTTCTCTCAAGTGTATCGTCATGCCATATTACTATCTGGTTGTCTTTAGTCAGGTGCACATCAGTCTCAATTACGTCCACTCCAAGTCTGTTTGCAGACTTAAAGGCCTCTATTGTGTTCTCTGGATAATTTGCGCTGTCGCCTCTATGTGCGACCACTCTTGGGAGCGGATCGAGAAAGCTCTTGAATGTCATTTTTCTATATCCTTATATTTTTCGATTTTCTCTCTTTTTGAGAATATTTTCTCAAATCTCTTAAGCTCTCCCTCAGTAAGAGAGGCTCTTTCTATGAAATCCGAGAGTAAAATGCGCGTCCATTTCTCCTCTTCGCCCCATTTGTAGTATCCAATCCCAGAAAGGTATGAGGATATGTCCTCAACTGCCTTCTTTATTCTCTCTTTGTCTACGCTTACTCTGTCAGTCTTATATGGAAGCGCATTCTTATAGAGTTCATAGGCGATTATCTGCACTGCCTGTGCAAGGTTGAGTGAGGGAAACTCCTCGGATGTGGGAATTGTCACAACCGATGAGCAGAGGTTTACCTCATCATCCCTAAGCCCATCGGCCTCTCGTCCAAAGACTATTGAGATTCTCGATGGAGCGACCTCGCCCGCCTTTTTAGCTAGGTCCTCAGGAGAGTAGGTCGATAGCTTTCTCAGCTTTCCCTTCCTTCTTGTGGCAGCAACTGAGAATGATGAGGATAAGAGCGCCTCCTCTAGGCTTTTTCTCTCCTCTCTTTTCTCCCAGATATCAAAGGCATGGACAGATAGGGTCTTGATTCTGTCTATGTTGTACTCGTGCTCTTTGATGATTGTGAGACTGTGAAGACCCATCGTCTTCATGGCTCTGCACACCGAGCCGATATTGCCCTCTTCATGTGGCTCTACTAGTATGATTTCAATGCTGTCAAGTAGACTTGGGACCATTTAGGATTTTAGCTTATATTGTTTGGTGAAACCTTTAAAGCTATAATTTCTTCATGGAAAGCGTAGAGGGCGGCAAATACAAAAAACTTTTATCTTATTCTGTTGCTCTAATGGCAATAATAGCCGTATTTTTCGTCCTTAAGGTCGCCTCGTCCTTTATTCTTCCGGTTATAATTGCGCTATTTCTCTTTATTCTGGTGAATCCATTTCTAAATAGATGCGATAAGGCCAAGATACCTAAGCCGCTCTCGATAATCATTGCAATGCTGATTGTCCTAGTGCTCTTTATACTCTTTATCTATACATTTTCCATGATGATCAACTCTCTGATGGCTCAGCTTCCCAGCTACGTTCAGAGGGTGAATCAATTGGATGTGAGGATATCAAATAGTCTTAGAAGCTTTTTCGATGTTGGGGAGAATGAGCCTTTTTCTGTTTTGCAGATGCTAAATATAGACTGGTTTGGCATAATCACCAGCTTTTTGACATCTGCCAGCTCAAAATTCGTCAATATCTTTGGCGACTGCATGCTTATCTATCTCTACCTCTTCTTTATGATAGTGGAGAGGGCGACAATCTATCCAAAGATCATCGTCTCTCTTCCTGAGGAGAGGGGCAAGAAGGTCATGGCAGTCGTTACTAGTATGAGCAAGAAGACTTCAAGGTACCTGATTCTGAAGGTTGTAGTAAGCGCAGTGACTGGATGTCTCTTTTATCTTACTGCCTTCTTGATGCGTCTTGATTTTGCTCTTGTCTGGGGCATCATGGCATTTATACTCAACTTTATCCCTACAATCGGATCGATTATAGTCACAGCCGGCGCTGTCTTTATGGCTATTCTGCAGTTTATGCCTCATTGGGGCTATATTACGATCATTGCTCTTATTCTCATTGCGATTCAGATGGTTCTTGGAAATATAATCGAGCCGAGAATTCAGGGCAATCAGCTGAATCTATCTCCGCTAGCGATACTCATCTCGCTGGCGCTCTGGAGCTATATCTGGGGTATTGCCGGCATGTTCCTTGCCGTGCCGCTTACGGCCCTTCTGCAGATAACGTGCTCTCAGAGTCCTACCTTGAAGCCAATTGCCATCTTCATATCGACGGGATCTATCGCTAAGCCCAAGAAGAAGAGATTCTTCTCAAAGCAGAGGGCAAAATGGGCGAAGAAGATGGGTAAGGGCGAGATTGAGGGCGAAGGCGCTTCCAAGGATAGCAAGAGCTGATTCTGTTGAAATAAAGAGAATCATTTCTGATAATCAATTCATGGAAATCATCTGTTTGGATTTAGAGGGCGTACTCGTGCCCGAGATTTGGATAGCATTTAGCGAGAAGACGGGAATTAAGGAGCTTAAGAGGACGACTCGAGATGAGCCGGATTATGATAAGCTCATGAGATACCGCATGGATATTCTCGATAAGAACCATCTGACACTCACTGATATTCAAGAGACAATATCGAAAATCAAGCCGCTTGATGGAGCATTGGAGTTTTTGAATAAGGTAAGGGAGATAACACAGGTTGTCATCCTAAGCGATACCTTCTCGGAGTTTGCCCTCCCTCTTATGAGGCAGCTTGGATATCCCACTATTCTCTGCAACTCACTCAAAGTCGATAAGAACAATATGATAGTCGGCATAAAAATGAGACAGATGGATGGAAAGAGAAAGGCAGTGGATGGATTCAGGGGCATGGGTTTCAGGACCTTTGCAGCTGGCGACAGCTACAATGACCTTACAATGATAAGGCGTGCAGATAGGGGCCTTTTATTTCGCGCTCCAAAGAACATACTCGATGAGGAGAAGGACCTCTTGTATGCAACCGAATATGATGATTTCTATTCTCATATTGAGGACTTTGTGAATGAGGGAAAAGCGGAATAAGAAGCCAGGAGTCGGCATTTTAATAGCATCGCTTGTGATTCTGGTTCTTGGGATGGTTGTCGGCTTTGCTCTTCTTGGGATGGTCTATGAGGGGCCTAGATGGGTAAAGGCGCTCTTTGCGCTGATTATCATAGCCCTTCTGACATTCTTGATTAGGGCCTTTTTTAAGATGATCAAGGCTATGAAAGAGGAGAGTGGCAAAGAGAAGCCCAATGTGTAAAGAATATGTTGATTTCTATGTGGGCATCTTTAAAACTTGACAAACATATTCAATCTGTACATTCTGTAGCATAAGTTTGGGGACATATAATGGACGCTTTTACCGAGGAAATGTTAGAGGCTTTGACTAAGGAGCGCGATGAGCTTATGACTAAGCTCAAAGAAGACGATGAGACTTATACACATGATGCTGAGAACACTTCGGGCATGGGGGACGTGAGCGACCTGGCTAGCGATGAGGGCTCATTTAGGAAGATGGCCGCTCTCAATCAGATGGATGTGAAGAGACTGAAGTCTGTTGTAAATGCCATTAAGAGAATCGAGGATGGCAAATACGGAAGGTGCCTGCAGTGCGGTAAGAAGATTCCCGAGGGAAGACTCAGGGCAATTCCATCTGCGGTTCTCTGCATTGAATGCCAGAGCGAGAATGAGAAGATGATGAATTGAGATTGGGTGCTTAGGCACCCAATTTACATCAGGTAGGGGTTATGATTCTTCTCAAAGAGAAGAGTTGAGCTCTCTTCGTGTCCTGGATAGATCAGAGTGCTATCTGGGAAGTTATTCTTTATGAAATCAAGCGATTTTATCATGTCTTTGTAAGAGCTCATAACAAAGTCCGTTCTTCCAATTGAGCCTCTAAATAGCGTGTCTCCCGTAAAGAGTGCATTATCCTCTTTAAGGTATATGAGCACGGAGCCCTCTGAGTGGCCTGGGCTTGGAAAGACCTTAAATGGGCCAACTTTGAAAGCACTCTCCTCGTAGCTTTCTATTCTCTCCTCAATGCCCATAAACTCACTCTCATCCACATCTATTCCCATAAGGCTCTTTATGAACTCTCTATTTAGCTTTGAGTTGTTCTTGATAAATGGAGCGTCCTTTATGGAAAAGAAAATACGGGTATCCGGGTATTTTGCTATAAGCTTGCTAAGACCAAGGATATGATCGAAGTGCGCATGCGTTAAGAGTACTGCTCTTAATTTAAGAGAGTCTCTTTTTATAATCTCGTCAAATGCCCCATCACTTGGTGGGGCATCGATTATATAGGCATCCCTACTATCATATACAAGATATGAATTGGAGCCAAAAGACGACTCTGGGCTCTCTTTTTGAATCCTCATTTTGCCTTTGCGATATTTATCTGGGCAACTCTGCCGTTGATCTCTTTGCCGTTGAGCTTATCAATGGTCTTTTGGCAGTTCTCTTCGCTTAGGATGATAAATGAGTATTTGTCGTGGATCTTGATGTCATAGACATCCTCTCTCTTGATTCCAACCTCTTTATCAAGAATGCTGAGAACCTCATTTCTGTTGAGTCTCTTCATCCTTCCTATGTTGAGGTAGAGGGTATTTGCGCCCTTTGGGAGCTCTTTGATCTCCTTTTTCGGGCTGTCGCTCTTATTCTCTGGCTTTGGGGCTCTTCTTGGCTGAAAGCTCTCTTTTCTCTCGTTTCTGTAGCCCTCTCTCTCCTTTAGCGATTCTTTTAAGAGCATTGCAGCAAAATAAGACCTTCTTGTGAAAGGAACAAGCCTCTTTATCTCTTTCTTGATCTCCTCAAGCTCCTCCGGCTTGGGATATTTTTCTACTTTTTCCCTGATTTCCTCGATTTTTGCCTGAAGTCTCTTATTATCTTTTTCGAGGGACTGATCTTCCATCGTTTACTCCTATTTTAGTGGTGTTCCTTTTGGGACTCTTTAATTCTACTTTAAATTTGCCTTTTGATTAAACATCAAATTATATTCTCGTTTTTGTATTCTTCTCTGTGGTAATATCGCATTGTGATTGAATCAAGCGAGAAGATAGAAGAGAAATCCGATGAGCTTAGATCCCTCTTTTACGCATTGGGGAGGCTCATCTCATCAGAGAAAGAGAGGCCTCCTGTCGGGAAGGCTCTTCTTGACAGAGTCATAAGCCTCAGAGGCCAGATTGAGGATATAGAGCTTCTCATGGAGAGGGAAGAGAAGATGATCCAGGAGAGAAGCAGGGCTGAGGATGAGATATGCGAGCTTGATAAATCGATTAAGAATGATCCAGGCCTCTTAAAGAGCCTATATTCGAAGCTTGGTGCCATTATCTATGAGAGAGCCTCTTTAGAGCTCATTAAGAGGGAGCACTTTGGTGAGGCATATTTAAAGAAAGAGGAAGAGGAGGCGATAATAGACGGCCTAAAGAGCAAGAACCCATTGATAAAGGCGCTCTTTAAAATGAAGGAAAAGACCTTCTCGGCTCTTAAGGAGAGTCTCTTTGAAGGCTTGGGGAAGAAGGCAATAGAGAACAAGAGCTACATCTATATTGGCGGTGAGCAGTCTCAAAACATAGCAGAGAAGATCATCAAGGCCCTTGATGGCGAGAGTCGCCTTAGGGACAGAAAAAAGAGCCTCGAGGACAGAATCTCGCTCTTGGATGACGAGATAAAGGAGATCAGAGGCTATGAGAAGAGCCCTTTTAAGGAGCGCCTTGAGGAGAAGAAGCGCGACTACTATGAGGCTGCAGTAAGCTATGGAAACTATCTATATGAGAAGGGCGAGATATGGATAAGCGAGAATACCTCATCTGAAGCTCTGGACCTTGTCGAGGCCATTTTATCGTCTCAGAAGGAATATTCTGATTTAAAAGAGAGAAAGAGAGATGAGGAGAGGCGCGCCAAGCGCGAGGAGATCAGAATCCTCATCAGCCAGGAAGAGGACAAGCTCGATATACTTGAGAGAGAGAAAAAGCGAATTGACTCACATATGGATGAGATAAAGAAGGAGATTAAGAGGCTTGAGTCTCTTTTAAGCAAGAATAGCTTCTTCTAAAATGGCGATGGTGCGCTTATGCTCATCCTCTCGCCGCTTCTAGGATGGTTGAATTCGATCTCTTTTGCATGAAGGTATAGCCTCTCCCCGTTCTCGTTTTTGCCATAGAGCCTATCGCCGATGATAGGAGCATTGAGGCCAAGTGCGGCATGGACTCTGATCTGGTGTGTTCTGCCAGTAAGGGGATAGAACTCCACAAGCGTCGCATCTCTTTTCATGAAATTCCTCTCCTCTATTTTCTTGAAGCGGGTAACGGCTCTCTTTCCATTGACTCTATCTTCAATTTGATATGGTCTATTATTGATATCAAGCCGAATTGGGATGTCTATTTCACCTTCATTTTCTTTGATTTTGCCATCTAAGAGACCTATGTACGTTTTCTTGACGCTTCTTTCTTCAAATTGCCTCTGAACGGCAGAGAGGGACTCTTTGTTAAAGGCGAGGAGCATTACCCCCGATGTATCCATATCAAGGCGGTGAATATGGCACTCTTTGGGGGAGGAGGGGAAGAGAGTGTGGAATCTATACGAGACAGAGTCGAGTTTTTCATCTCCCCTCCCAGGAGTTGCCAGAAATCCCGACTCTTTGTTGACGGCTGCTATGTCCTCATCTGCATATATATAGTCTAGGCCCAAGATCTTTGGAAGAATCAGAGAGCAGCGAGTCTCGCATGGAGATGAGAGATTGCCATCGAGTCTGAACTCAGCCAGTCCCTTAATCTCCCAGCCGCGCCTTAGCGCATAGTTTATCAGCTTTACTCCTGCACACTCGCCGACACCTGTGATATTTCCATCCTCTAGGCCTTCAATCGTTTTGCCATCCCATTTTCTGAATCTGTAGAGCCCTCTTATTCTCCTGAGTGTCTCATTGCTGAGCCTTGCCCTCTCGTCTTTGAGATTTACATCGCCTCTCTCAATGAGCTTGGTAAGCTCATGGATTTTTTTATCGTTGATCTTAACCGCCTTATTGAACTCATTTAGAGAAAAGCATGGGGGAACATAGCCTTTTACCAGGTATTTTCCCTCAACTGAGCCGGAGAAGGCATAGATGACTCTCTCCTGATTCTCCTTTGTCCTTGCGATCAAGACTCCAAATGTCTCTTGCTTCTTCACGTTCTCAAGCTTCAGGCTCTTATCTCCAAAGAGTGAATAAGATCCTGTTTCTCTGAATTTCCTAAGTAGCCTAAGAGCCTCTTTTTTTGCCCTTGGAGTCATTAAAAATGAATCCATAGGGTGACTATATCAGATTAAAAGACAATAGACACCCTCCTTTGATTGAGAATATAATTAGCATTCGTTCGGACAGTAGCGCAGGGGCTAGCGCACTTGGTTCGGGACCAAGGGGTCGGCGGTTCAAATCCGCCTTGTCCGAAATCGCCCTGCATCAAGCAGGGCATTTTCACTCCCTTACTGCCTTATCAATAAATTCTGAGCTTCCGTCTTCGCTGTAGATAAAGAAGAGGGCGCCTGTGAATGTAGAGTACATCAGCGCCTCAGTTGCCATTCCTGCGTATGATGCCTTTCCCAGGGAGTGTCCGTCTGCGAAAAACTCATATTTTTCGCCCTCTGCTCTGACCTCCAGTTCTAGGCTATCCTTTCTTTCTTTGAGGGTTATCTCCTTAAGCGTGCTCTCAAAGCCGTGCACATTCAGTCTTGACGCTATTTTTATATTGCCGTTTCTGGTAATCCAGACTTTGACTCTGTAGTAGTAGTCATTTGTCTCCCAGACTCCGATTCCTCCGTTTCCCTTAAGGCTCTCTAGGCTTAGTTTTGCCTTAAAGCTCTGATAGGGCTCAGTCTGTCTTACCAAAATCATCGTGGGCTCGCCAAGGTCTGTATTAAGCCTGTCCTTTGCCTTGAGTGTCAGCGTTCCCTTCTTGCTATTTAGAATGTAATTTTCTTCGTTAGGCATCCTGACTTTGAGAATAGGCTGATCCTCCAGGCTCTTTTTGAAGTCCAGTATTAGCCTCTCGTCTTGGCTATTTTCGCTAAAGCCCTCCATATCCATCTCGACTCTTCCGTTATTTCCAATAACCGGCCATCCGTCAATCCACTCAACAGGGGCTAGGAATGTCTCTCGTCCAAGCACATGCAGCCCTGCCTTGTAGAGCTTTCTTATTCCCAAAAAGTATGCGCACCACTTTCCCTTCTCGTATTCTAGAAGATCTGCGTGTCCTGTTGCCTGGATTATGAAGTCCTTTCTGTTTACGTGGCTGAGAATGTTATTCTCCCTCGTCTCCCACGGACCCTCTAGGCTCTTTGCCCTCATGACCTCCTCGTGGTGTCCCATTCCTGTTCCGCCCTCTGCAAAAATCAGGTAGTAGGTGCCGTCCTTTTTATATACATGCGGTGCCTCAGTTGCGTGTCCAGAGACCCCCTTTGTTATAAGCCTTTCCTCTGAGAGCCTCCTTCCTGTCTTTGGGTCGATATAAAATCCAAGTATGCCTCTCTCTCCATCTACTACGCCATTTGAGCTATAGAAGCAGGAGCCGTCATCGTCAAAGAAGATTGAGGGGTCTATTCCTCCCTCTCTTATCTCAACAGGTCCGCTCCATGGGCCGTGGATGCTGGTGCTGTACACGAGGAAGTTGTCATTTAGCTTTTTGTTGGTGCAGATGACATAGAATGTCCCCTCATGGTATCTGATTGTCGCAGCATAGTGCCCACCAATGCTGTTCTTGCACCTCTCAAGACGAGCAGTCTCAACTGTCTTAAGCGCAGAGTCTACGTATTTCCAGTTTGTGAGATCTGTACTTTCGTAAATTGGTACGCCCGGGAAATACTCAAATGTCGAAGTCACTAGATAGAATCTGTCATTGGCTTTGCAAACTGATGGGTCTGGATTAAACCCCTTTATAACAGGATTATGGTACATAGCTTGATTCTAGAACTACTGCAATTTTATGGCAATCTTTCAATCAATGTTGTTTTGATTGTCAGAATTTACACAATTTAGATTTTAGCTAAGTCCTTATATTAGCAATAATTGTTTTAGAATTTGAATTTATGGACTCTACTTAGTCAAATTTTGTCACTTATATATGTATTTTGTCAGTTTATTTCCAATTCAAGGTGCATGAAAATTCTAGCATAATCTTTGGGGGGATAGCGATGTCAGCTAGAACAAAGGCAATAGCAAAATCCAATAAGGCAGTGGCAAAGGAAATCAGACCCGAGCTCTCCAAGTCGCTTTCATGGAAAACAGACTGGAGAAGGAACAAGGGCCTGTATTTTCTCTTCCTTCCCGTGCTTCTTTGGTATTTGATCTTCCAATATGGCCCAATGTGCGGACTCTTGATTTCGTTTCAGAACTATAAGCCGGTAAAAGGCATATTTGGCTCGCCGTGGGTTGGACTCAAGAATTTCAAGGATTTCTTCACTAATCCCTTCTTCAGAAGGGTCTTGGTAAACACAATCAGAATTTCGGTGACAAATCTTATTTTCTCGTTCCCGATGCCGATTATTCTTGCGCTTCTGATAAGCGAATTGAGAAGCAAGACCTATTCGAGAATAATTCAGACTGTCACATATATACCGCACTTCATCTCAATTGTCGTCATAGTGTCTATACTTATGGACCTGACAAATAGAAATGGCGCTATAACAAACTTTCTGGTGCACTTTGGCTTTACGCGCACAACGATGCTGAATGAGCCAAAATACTTCCTTCCACTCTATATAATCTCCGGAATCTGGCAGAATATCGGATGGAACTCGATTATATATCTATCTGCGCTTCTATCAATTGATGCTCAGCTCTATGAGGCTGCCAAGATCGATGGAGCGGGAAAGTTCAGACAGCTTATATCTGTTACCCTCCCAGGCCTTCTTCCAACAATTATCGTTATGCTCATTCTTCAGGTCGGAAAGAGCTTCAACGTAGGATATGAGAAGATCATATTGATGTATAACCCGCTTACCTATGAGGTTGCCGATGTTATCTCATCATACGTATACAGAGAGGGACTTATAAACATGAACTGGTCATACTCAGCTGCAGTTGGACTCTTTAACTCGGCTGTGTCGTTCGCTCTTGTCTGGGCTACTAACAAGTTCAGCAAGAAAGTCAGCGGAAGCGGACTCTGGTAGGAGGGAGTATGGACAGAGCAATTAGAAACGAGATCAAAGAGCTGAAAAAGCCAGTCAAGGTCAGAAGAACAGTAGGTGAGCAGGTCTTCTTTGCTGTTGATATTGTTCTCTGTACGCTTTTGGCACTTGCAATTTTGCTTCCGCTTTTGAATATTGCATTCAAGTCATTTTCCGACCCATATGATGTAATGGCGAGCACTGGGCTCTATCTATGGCCTCACAATCCGACAATCCAGGCATATAAGCTTGTATTTAAGAACCCCAACATCCTTACGGGCTATATGAATACTATCTTCGTAGTAGTCTGCGGAACGGTGCTCAATATACTGCTTTCTCTGATAGGCGCCTATGTCCTTTCAAGGAAGGGCACAAAGCTTGTGAAGTTCTTCACCTTGATGATTGTATTTACAATGTACTTCCAGGGTGGAACCATACCATTTTACCTAGTGGTTCAGGCCCTTCATCTAACGGGCTCTAGGTGGTCTTTGATAATTCCGGTGGGAATAAACACCTTCAACCTTATCGTTATGAGGACTGCAATGGCATCTGTGCCAGATTCGCTGCCTGAATCTGCAATGATCGATGGCGCAGGACACGTGAGAATCCTCTTCTCGATTATGGCTCCTCTGACAAAGGCCACAGTCGCTGTTATAACTCTTTACTATGCGGTATCACACTGGAATAGCTGGTTTAATGCGATGATCTTCCTTCACAAGAAGAATCAGTATCCTCTTCAGCTTATCCTCAGAGAGATTCTCATTCAGGATGAGACAGTCACAGCTGGAGGCATGGATGCACTCATGACCTCCTCTGATACCTTCAAATACGCAACTATAATGGTCGCAACCGTGCCAATTCTCTGCATATATCCATTCTTGCAGCGCTACTTTGTAAAGGGCGTAATGGTCGGAGCGGTAAAGGGTTAATTATGAGAGTCAATTACGATGAGATGGTAAGTGAGTTCGTACGCGTACTTGAGAAGTATGGCATTACAGGAGACGATGCAAAGCTCTCTGCAAAGCTCTTTGCAGATGCCTCTAGAGATGGTGTTCACACCCATGGTCTCAATAGGTTTCCAAAGTTTATCAAGAGCATCCAAAACGGATCTGTAGATGTAAGTAAGAGGGCGACTCTTTCAAAGAGCTACGGAGCGCTTGAGAGATGGGATGGAAATAGGGGGCCTGGGAATCTCAATGCCTATATTGCAACAGAGCGCGCGATGGAGCTTGCGAGAAAGTACACTGTCGGCGTTGTAGGACTAAGAAACACCAATCACTGGATGAGACCCGGAAACTATGCCATTCATGCTGCTCAGTCCAATATGATCTCGATAATGTGGACAAATACTGTGCCCAATATGCCCCCATGGGGTGGAAAGGATGCAAAGATAGGAAATAACCCCATTGTCTTTGCTATTCCAGTAGATGGCGAGGTGGTGCTTGTAGATGTCGCTATGTCCATGTTCAGCTACGGAAAGCTTGAGAAGCTTAAGATGGAGGGAAAGATGACTCCAGTTGATGGCGGACTTGACTCAGAGGGCAATGTGACAAGGGATCCAAATGAGCTATTGAAGACCCACCAGGTCTTCCCAACTGGATATTGGAAGGGCTCATCCATGTCTATAGCGCTTGATTTGATCGGTGCGGCGGTATCGGGAGGAATAACCTCAACTGGTATCGGCTCACTTCCAACCGAGACTCAGGTATCGCAGTTCTTTTTGGTCATAGACCTAAATAAGCTTGATAACCCAGAGGCGACAGCTGAGATGATTAAGAAGACACTGGAGGATATTAAGTCCTCTGCTCCGCTAGATCCAAATTCTCCGGTTACATTCCCTGGCGAGGGCGCAAAGAGAATCAGAGAGGAAAGCGATAGGCTTGGTGTATATGCAGACGACAAGGTCTGGAAGGATGTATTGGCACTCTGATGATCTACTCTGGACTCGTATCTGCGACATTCAAAACCCTTGACTGGAAAGATGTCCTATCTCTTGTAAGAGAGGCAGGACTGAAGGGCATTGAGTGGAGCGAGAACCATCATGTTGCCCTAGGAGATAGCAAAAAGGCCAAGGAGATGGGTGATAGGACAAGAGATGAGGGCATAGAGGTCGTTGAGTACGGCTCGTACTACCGCCTTCTGGGCTCTCTTCCCTTTGAGCCCTCACTAGAGAACGCAAAGGCAATGAAGGCACCGCTTATACGAGTCTGGGCAGGTGAGAAGGGCTCTAAGGATGTCACTTCATCTGAGAGAGAAGCCCTTTTGGAGGACGCAAGGAGAATTTCAAGGCTCTCCAGGGACGAGGGCATTGATATTGCCTTTGAGTGGCACAAAAACACGCTTACTGATAGCAATCTATCAGCTCTGAGTCTTTTGGACGAGCTCTCAGGGGAGGCTTATACGCTTTGGCAGCCAAATTACCTCATGAGCGATGAAGAGAGGCTAAATGGCCTAATTTCAGTCAATACCTATCTCAAGAACCTCCATGCTTTCCATTGGGACAAGACAGGACGCAGGCCGCTATCTGAGGGTGTTCAGGAGTGGAAAAGCTATTTTGGAGTCTTGGATGATAGCGAGCGCTATGCACTTATCGAATTTGTAATGAATGACAGCGTAGATCAGTTCAGAGAAGATGCTTCTACGCTTAAAAGACTATTAGGGGAGAAATAAAATGGCCGATCTATATTATGAGAAGCTTGATATGATTAATCCATTTGTTATCGCCTCCTCTCCTGCAACAAGGGGTGCCGATAACGTTTTGAAGAGCGCAAAGTGCCGCCCAGGCGCTATTACTATGCGTAATTTTGGACATGGCATGGGCGGAGGAAGCTTCATCTCTCCCTCAGCGGATGCCATGTATAGGGGTCAGCAGGCCTTCCATAGTCATGCCGTTGGGCGACAGCTCTCGGACTCAGTGGATTCTCTTGATAAGTATCTTGAGGAGGTCAAAAAGGCCAGGAAGAATCTTGATAGCGATATTAAGCTCTGGGTATCGGTCGGCCACTATAATGACATAGTCAAGGGCGGCGACTGGAGAAAGGAGTGGAAGAGAGAGGCAAGAGAGGTTGTAAATGCTGGAGCAGATGCAATTGAGCTCCATTTCAACACACCCGGTGTTGCAATTGCCGGCGATAGGTCCTTCAACTACTACAACCTGGTCTATACATGCACAAAGATGATCCATGAGGAGGTTCCAAATACTCCGATCATGGTAAAGCTGGCAGTTGAGTGTACCGATACAATCACAGCAATAAAAGAGGCAGTCACAGCTGGTGCTACTGCTGTTGGACCCACTGCGCGCTGGAAGGCCTTCTATTTTGACCTTGACTGGAAGAGAACTGAGGCGCGCCCAGGTGCAGGATACGGCGGAACACAGGCAGAGCCTATCGTCTCATTTATAGTGGCAGATGCAAGAAAGAAGGGCTTTGATATTCCGATGTATGCCGGTGGCGGCTGCTTCTCCTACGACCAGGCAATCAGGTACATCATGGCGGGTTCTGATATGGTTCAGCTTGGCGCTCTTGCCTGCGCTGGTGGAATATCATCATGCGAGAGGCTCATTAAGGATACATCCAAGTGGATGGATGAGCATGGCTATAAGGATCTCAAGAGCCTTAAGGGCGATGCGCTAACTCTCTTTAACATGAGCGATGAGTTTGCCAAGGCAAGGCAGAATAGGCTTGGAGATGCCTATCAGTCAACAGGCGTTATAGAGGACAGGTGCATTGGATGCTCAAGGTGTGAGGATGTCTGCTTCTATAAGGGAATAGAGGTCAAGGATAGAAAGGCACATAAGACTGAGGGCTGTATTGGATGCGGCTATTGTTTCCAGGTCTGTCCAACTGGAGCCCTCTTTGTCGATAAGGGCAAGATTCTGAGTGAGGCTTTCGAAAACTGATATGGTAAGAGTTGTTCTGATCGGTATTGGCGGCTACGGCGAGAACTACCTCAAGGAGTTTTCTGAGAGGGAGATCCCTGATGGGACTCTTGTTGCCGTGGTGGATCCCTTTATCGAGAGATCTCAGTATCTTCCATTTATTGAAAGAATCTCGGTTCCCGTCTTTAAGGACCTTGATGATTTTCTGAAGAGCCAGGTAAGGGGGGAACTTGCAGTAGTATCCTCTCCTATACATACCCACTATGAATATATAAAGAAGCTTCTCTCTCATGGCTATGACATCTTAACTGAGAAGCCAGTGACAATAGATATAGAGAGAATGAACGATCTGATCAGATCTGAGAGAGAGAGCGGGCACTTTGTGGCAGTTGGCTACCAGCTTTGCTTTCAAAATGACGTTAGCCAGATGAAAAAGGATATTCTCGCTGGAATATATGGTAAGCCAATAAGAGCCAAAGCGCTCAGAATGATGAGGCGCGATAGAAAATACTACTCAAGAACGGGCTGGGCAGGGCGCCTTAAGGCCGGCGGCGAGTATGTTCTTGACTCTCCTCTTTCAAATGCCTGCGCACACCACGCGGAGGCAATGCTCTACCTCTTGGGAAAGAGCATGGATGAGACGCTTCATGTCTCGTCGGTATCCGGGTCCCTATATAAAGGGAGGCCCGACATTCAGAACTATGATGCTGCAGCAATCAAAATAGAGACTCAGGAGGGTATTCCTCTCTATTACTACACTGCCCACTCAATTGAGGAGAAAAAAATCGGGCCATACCTCGAGATAGAGTTCGACGGTGGGAAAATAGTCGGAGACGATGACGCTTTTAAGGGCTACCTAAATGATGGAAGGGTTATAGACTACTCTAGGATAGATAAGGGCGAGAGGCTCAAGAAGCTCTATGACTCAATAGAGTGCACTAAAAACAAGAGTCGTCCGCTTATTTCGCTATCAACCTCGATTGAGCATGTGAATTTGGTCTTGAAGACCGAAGAGCTTCCTGTATACATCGTCTACAATGCCGAGCTTGTCGGAGAGGGAGACGATGAGACATATGTTATCCCAGGCCTATCAGAGAGCTTTCTCTCCTCCTATAGGCAATGGGAGATTCCAAAATGTATCATGGGGGACAATTCCCACAAGATAGAAAAAGAGAATTCAAAGACACGGAGGTCAATATGAAGAAACTCTTTGTTGCTATTTCAGTGGTCCTCATGTCAGCTGCAATGCTTTTCGCTCAGGGCGCAAAGGCATCAAATTCTGACGGAAAGGTCCATCTCACTTATTGGGCACCACTTAACCCAAGCGTATCTGCAGTTGCACAGGATTACTCAGAGACAGAATTCTGGAAAGCCTTCATGGAGGCCACGAATTCTGACATCACATTCCAGCATGTCTCAGCTGCAAACAATAATGTAAAGGCAGAGGGATTTAACATCCTTATTGCTTCAGGTGACTATCCTGACATTATCGAGTATGACTGGACCAACTATCCAGGCGGACCTCAGGCTGCAATTGATGACGGAGTAATTATTC
>CANRIJ010000022.1 GCA_947630635.1 uncultured Spirochaetaceae bacterium
AAGCCTGGGCGGCTGCCTCTTTTTCTCTCTTTGCCTCCTGAACTACATCATCGGCAAGTTTTCCAGAGAGTGTCTCGTAGTGGTCGAACTCGAGCTCGAATGATCCAGTTCCACTTGTCATGGCCTTTAGGTCAATAGCATAGTTTCTAAGCTCGGCCATTGGCACTTCTGCCTTAACAGCAACTAGGTGGCCCTTTTCCTCTTGACCCAGTACTCTTCCCCTCTTTCCAGATAGATCTGAGAGAATAGAGCCGAGGTACTCCTTGTCAATGAAGACCTCAAGCTTCATATATGGCTCAAGAAGAACAACGCCAGCCTTGGAGAGGGCAATGTCCATTGCTCCCTTTGCGGCGAGCTTGAAAGCCATTTCAGAGGAGTCAACTGGATGCTCTTTGCCATCGATTAGGTTGATTCCGATATCAACAAGCGGGTATCCTGCGAGGTATCCCTCTTCCATTGATTCGTGAATGCCCTTCTCGATTCCGGGAATGTAGCCCTTGGAGATAGAGCCGCCCTTAATTGAGTTGGTAAACTCATAGTACTTTCCTCTCTCAATCGGCATAATCTCAAGCAGGACTCTTCCAAATTGTCCATGTCCGCCAGACTGCTTTTTGTGAGAGTACTCAGCAATTCCGGATTTCTTTGTGATTGTCTCTCTGTAGGCAATCTTCGGAGTCTTCGTATGGATAACGATCTTCTGCTTGTCTCTGATTCTGTCGAGAATCATTGAGATATGCAGCTCACCCATTCCTCCAATGATGGACTCTTTGGTCTCCTCATTGAATTTCATGACGAAGGTGAGGTCTTCTTCGGAGACTCTGTGCAGCGATTCGTTCATTTTGTCTTCGCTCTTCTTGTCATCTGCCTTTATAGCTAGCTCATATACAGGCTGAGGAAGCCTTAGCGGTCTGAACTTGAGCTTGGAGTTTGCATCCCCAAGAAGAGTTGAGTTTGTTCCGGCAATGTCGAGCTTTGTGACAATTCCAATGTCTCCAGCCTGAAGAGAGTCAGTCTCTACAAGCTTCTTTCCGAGAGCCCTGTAGAGTTTTCCGGGTTTTGCCTTCTTTCCAATCTCTGGGTTGGTGAGGTCGCTATCCGGAGTCAGAATTCCTGTTACGATCTTTAAAAACGAGAGCTTTCCGGAGAACTGGTCGATTGTTGTCTTAAAGCAGTATGCAGCAGGTGTTCCCTCTGGAGAGATAGGAATGAGCTCTTCCTCTCCACCCTCTTTGACTGCGAATTCCATTGCTCCAAGCGGGGAGGGGAATATCTGCGTAATATACTCAAAGAGCGATGAGATGCCAGAGTTTTTCTCGCTTGCTCCTGAAAGAACTGGAACGATCTTATTGTCCTTAAGACCCTCTTTGAGTCCTCTGATTATATCCTCTGAGGAGAGTGTTCCCTCATCAAAGTATTTCTCGATAAGATCGTCTGCGCCCTCTGCAGCGCTCTCAATGAGTTTTTCCTTCCACTCGTCGATAACTGAGCTGAACTCTGAAGGGATATCTACCTCTTTTTCCTTTCCGCCTTCAAAGACATAGGCCTTCTCTTTTACTAGGTCGATTACGCCTTTGTAGTCCTTATCCTGTCCCATTGGAACTGTGACTGGGACGAAAGTGGCTGAGAATTCAGTTGAGAGCGAGTCTAAGACACCCTTGAAATCTGCTCTCTCCTTATCCATCTTGTTGATAAATACAGCCCTTGGCTTATTTCTCTCATCGAGTCTTCTCCAGAGCTTGATTGTTTCAATCTGCGCGCCATCTCTTCCATCGACGAGCATAAGAGCGGATTCAGATGCTCTGAAGGCGGCAATTGCCTCTCCAATGAAGTCTGCAGTACCCGGAGTATCCAGTAGATTGACCGTCTTGCCTTTCCATCCAGTTGAGCAAAGAGATGTGTGGATAGATATCTTCTTTGAGATCTCTTCTTCTGTGTAATCGCTGGTTGTCTTTCCAGAATCGATTTTCTCAGCCTTGGATATGGCTCCAGATGTGAACAGCATAGCCTCGGTTAACGAGCTCTTTCCTGTTCCATTATGTCCTAAAACGGCAATGTTGCGTATGTCCTTAGTATCAACGCTCATTGATTCCTCCGATACAAAAAATTTTTTCCAACTCTATAATTCTAAATTACGATGTAGGATACTTCAAACAAAACTTATCGGATTTTTTGAGCGTAGTGGTCGAATTCCATGGAGAAGGAGCCGCGGCCCTGAGTTGACGATCTGAGCACTGTGGTATATCCAAACATCGCCGAGAGTGGTGCTTCTGCATTTACAATGTCGGAAGATGGGCGAGACTCCATTGAGAGGATTATTCCTCCTCGCTGGGTAAGGGATGAAATCACCTCTCCGATATACTCTGATGGGCTAGAGGCCTGGATTTTCATTATCGGCTCCATAAGCACAGGAGATGCCTCGCTTGCGACTCTATCGAAAGCCATGGCCGATGCTCCGCGGAGGGCCACCTCTGTCGCGCTCTCCTCATCAAACTCGATTGACTCAACCATCACACTGATATCGGTGCATTCATAGCCATACTTTATTCCGGACATCAAGGCACCGTGAATGCCATCTCTAACGGTGCTTATAATCCAATCATCCACGCCTTTGATGGATGGGCTAAACTCTACTCTATTTCCGCTCTTCTCGCCCAGTGGAGAGAGCGTGAGAGCGACCTTTGCCCTATTTTCCTTATTTGCGATTGTCTTTGAGAATTCGGCAGAGCCGGTCGCGCTCTTTGTTATCGATTCTCTGTAGGATACCTGGGGATTTCCGACTCTTAGATTGATCTTCATCTCGTCCTTGATTCTTGTCACCAGCACCTCGAGATGCAGCTCGCCCATTCCCGAGATTACAATCTGCCCCGTCTCCTCATCCTCTTTGTAGGTGAAGGTAGGATCTTCGATTTGGAAAATCTCAAGTGCCTTTTTGAGCTTATCCATCTCAGAGCTCGATTCGCACTCTATTGCAACTGATATCACCGGCTCTGGAAAGCTCATGTTCTCAAGTAGATATGGGTGAGACTCTGTGCCTATTGTGTCCCCAGTCTGTGCAAGCTTGAAGCCGACGATTGCTCCGATGTCTCCGGCTTTGAGCTCGCTCAGCTCATCTTCTCTCATTGCATGCATTCTGAAGAGCCTTGTGATTCTCTCTTTTTTGTCTTTTGATATGTTATAGACTGCAACGCCCTTTTTTATTGTTCCTGAGTAGACCCTTATAAAAGATAGGGGACCGGCCTGAGGGTCAAACTGGATCTTGAATATCAGGGCCTCTAATGGTCCATCTGGATCGCACTTCACTATCTCTTTCTTGCCGCTCTTTTTGTTTTTCATCTCTCTTATGGGGGCCTCGAGCGGATTTGGCAGATAATCGACTATTCCATCTAAGAGGCATTGGACACCGGTGTTTCTCAGTGAGGAGCCAACAAAGACAGGCACCAGGCTCTTTTCTATCGTCGCCTTGCGAATTGTTTCCTTTATGAGTTTCTCGGGAATCGGCTTTCCGTCAAAATAGAGCTCGGTTATCTCATCTGAAAATGATGAGACTGAGTCTATGAGATTCTCTCTCCAAGTCTCAAAGAGCGCCCTCGAGGACTCGGGAATCTCCCTCTCCTCGATTATCTTGCCCTGCGAGGCATCATCGAAGACTAAGAGCCTCTCTTTTATAAGGTCGATTATTCCAATAAAGTCATTCTCAGATCCGACTGGGATAAAGAGAGGACAGGGATTTGCCCCGAGTTTGGTCTTTATCTCCTCTACGGCTCTGAAGAAGTCTGCGCCGAGTCTATCCATTTTATTGATGAATGCGATTCTGGGAATGTTGTAGGTGTCAGCCTGCTTCCATACAGTCTCAGACTGCGGCTCGACTCCACCCACTGCGCAGAAGATTGCCACAGCTCCATCGAGTACTCTCAGCGACCTCTCGACTTCTGCAGTGAAATCAACGTGGCCCGGGGTGTCGATTATATTGATCTGATGGTCCTTCCAAAAGCAGGTAGTTGCTGCCGAGGTTATGGTTATGCCTCTGTCCTGTTCCTGCTTCATCCAGTCCATTGTGGCCTCCCCGTTATCTACTTCTCCGATTCTGTGATTCTCGCCTGTATAGAAGAGAATGCGCTCGGTAGTCGTAGTCTTGCCTGCGTCAATGTGGGCCATTATTCCTATATTTCTGATAGACTCGTCGTTCATCTAAGACAATTTATCATAAATGGGCCTTCCTAGCCATTCTCTATCTCTATTTTCTGATGTATAGGCATCTAAGGGCATTTAATACTGCGATAATTGCAACGCCTGTGTCTGCAAGGATTGCCAAATACATATTTGCAAATCCCAAAATCGCCAAGAGAAAGACAAGAAGCTTTATGCCAATGGAGAAGGCTATGTTCTCATAGACTACTCTTCTCGTCTTTTTGGAAATTTTGAATAGAGTAGAAAGCTTTGAGAGAGAGTCGTCTGTTATAACGACATCGCTTTTCTCAATTGCCAGGTCAGAGCCGATTTTGCCCATGGAGACACCGACGTTTGCCTCTACTAGGCTTGGTCCATCGTTTATGCCATCTCCGACGTACATGACTCTCTCTCCCTTTTCTCTGAGACCTTGGATTATTTCTGTCTTATCCTCGGGAAGAAGCGATGAGAAGGCCTTTGTATATGGAAGGTTTTCAATTGTGGCCTCAACAGATTGAGCGCTGTCGCCTGAGAGAAGATAGAGATTTTTTATGCCCTCTCTCTTCAACTCGGAGAGTGCCTCTTCAGCATTCTCCTTGAGAGTGTCAGACAGGTATATTCTCCCAATTGGAAGGTTGGATGAATAGAGGGTGCATATGGTAGCCGGGCCTCTCTTTTGGCCTATTTTCGGATCTCTTTCCCTGCCAATTGAATACATTCTTCCATTTATTTCGCCCTCAAGACCAAAGCCAGGTATCTCCCTTTGGTTCTTTGCCTCATAGAGCTCTCCGCTGAAAGACGAGAGAATTGCACTTGCAATAGGGTGGGTGGAATTCTTCTCAAGGCTTGCAGCTAGAGCGAGTATCTCATTTTTATCTATGCTTGATAGTTTCTCGATATAGCTTACTGAGAAGGTCCCCTTGGTTATCGTTCCCGTCTTATCAGTCAGAACACTATCAATTGATGCAATCTCGCTTATCACCTCATCGCTTTTGACTATGATCCCTCGCTTTGCAAAGCATCCCATTGCAGAGAAGTATGAGAGGGGAACCGAGAGTATAAGCGCGCAGGGGCATGAGATTACCAGCAGCGAGCAGGCTCTGTAGAGAGAGTCTTTCCAGAAAGTGATCTTCAACAGTGTCGGAATTAGAAAGAGCATAAGCGCGGAGAGAGAGATTATTGGCGTATACCATCTTGAGAACTTGGTTATAAACCTCTCGCTTTTGGCTCTCTTTTTCTCGCCTTCATTTAGGAGCCTTGCGATTTTGGAGGCAGCTGAGTCCTCATATCTCTCAACAGTCTCTATTTTCAGGAGGGTATTTCCGTTTATATACCCTGATAGAACCTTTGATCCGACACCTATTTTCTTGGGAGCTGGCTCTCCAGTTATGGCCTTTGTGTCCACATATCCATTTCCCGATATCACAATGCCATCTATTGGAACTCTTTTTCCGGGTTTTATTACAACTGTCGAGCCGACTTTGACGCTCTCGCTCTTTACCTCTGTATATGAGCCATCTTTTTCAATAAGTGCCTTTTCCTCGTTTATATCGAGTATGTCTGAAATAGACTCTCTCGATTTTTCCGATGCTCTATGCTGAAAGCATTCCCCAATCTGGTAGAGAACCATTACAAATGCAGCCTCATCAAAGGCCCTTATCGCAATTGCTCCGATTGTGGCAAGTGCCATCAGAAAGTTCTCATCGAAGAGCTTTCCCCTAAATAGGTTCCTGAAGGCCCTGTATATGACATCGTATCCGGAGATTAGGAATGCGCCTAGGGCGATATAAGGAAGCTTTAATATGAATGAGAGGGCAATTAACAAGATAGAAGCCAATATTCTTATCTCGTCTAGAGTCACTGGCAGTCTATTCTCTCTTGCCTTTGCGCCGCTAAATGAACTCTCTATCTTTCTTTTGATTTTGCCCTTGTCTTCGCTTGTGAGTATTACGATGGATTTCTTCTCGACTCTGCTCTCTTGAGCGAGCTCTTCTGAGAGAAGGAATCTCTCTATTTCCCTAAGCTCTTTGGATCCCTTTTTGTTGAAGTAGAGTCTTTGGTAAGTGAGTTTTCTATCGCTGAACTCTATCTCATCCTCTGCTTCTTTCGCTATCTTCTTGATTTGATCAAGATCATGGGAGGTAAGGACCCTAAGGGTCCCCCTTTGCCAGTCAAAAGCCGCATCTGCTATAAATTGATCCTTTTTTAGTGCATTTTCCACACTTGCTGCGCAAAGTGCACAGTCTACTTTTGCTAGGGTTATATATTCATGGTAGGGGTTGATGATGCTAAGGTCGCTATCGGAGGAGAGTATGCTCCTCTCAAGCCTTTTGTAGTCTTCAGATGAATTGAAACTGATTGTATTATCACGCTGCGTAATAGAAACTGCCCCTAGGCTCTCCAGTTTCTTGGCCGTGAGCATTAGACCCTTGCCGCACTTATCATCCAATTTATAGCAATAACTATTCATCTCTACCTCTAAATATATGAATAACTGTTCATATATTAATTTATTCAATAGGGCTTTGCAATATAAAAATAAATTAAAACAACTATTTTGATAGGTAGCGCTTTTGATGCTCGTAAATGCTGTTGCTGCCGCTAGTTACGTAGCTGATTGCAACAGATGCGAAGAGCAGGAAGGGCTCATTGTAGTGAAAGAGCTCAAGGCCCAGTGTGAAGCTTACAACTGGCAGGTTAGTGCCACCAGAGAGCATTCCGAGTGCACCGAATATTGCCATTGGTCCGCTTTGAAGCCCAAAGAGCTTAGAAAATGAGAATCCAAAGCATCCGCCTATAACAAGTAGCGGAACAACCTCTCCTCCGACAAAGCCGGCTGCTATTCCCAAGAACACTAGAGCTGCCTTAACAAGAAATCCATACCATGGAACAGTTGAATTGATTGATGCATATAGTAGCGGTGCAGAGAGGCTATTGTAGTAGAAGTTATCGGCAAGTGCCCAGTTTACGATCATTATGATGAGCGCGAGTCCCGATGGAGCCAGTACCTTGAAGATTCTGTTGTTTTTGAAGATCTTGTCGTTGTGAACCTTGTAGGCATCCAGGGCTATGCAAAAGAGCTTAGAGAGGATGCCTGTGACAAATCCAAAGCCGATTACAATCAGCGTGTTCCTCAAATCGAAAGAGAGTGTCTCGACCTTAGGAATCTCAAGTATGTGGGTCTTAAGCGCCTTGGATACAAAGACTGCCGAGTAGCTAGCGATTGTGCAGGGCAGAAATGCATCGAGCCTTGTTACATCGGGAGAGGCAAATTGGGTTCCGAAGAGTATGCCCGATACAGGGGATCCGAAGAGCGCTCCAAAGGCAGCCGATGCTCCTGACATCAGGTAGTATGCATTTGGATTGTTTCCTGTTTCCTTTGGAAGGAGCTTTGCCTTTGCCCATTTCTCGATTCTAGCGAAAAAGGAGGCGACAGCGAGTCCTATCTGAACTCCAACGCCCTCTTTTCCAGTTGCGACTCCCAATAGGTGAGAGAGTGTTGCCATAAAATAGCCCACAACGCCAGTCCATGGAGATATATTCATATCTCTTTGGCTGGTTGCGAGGTTCTCTCTCTTGCTCTCCTCATCCTGCTCAAGATGTATCTCATCTATTGCGGTGGAGGTGACCTTCTTATAGCCATCATCCAAGTGTGAGTAGACAAAGAGCGTTATAAGGGCGCCAACAGGTATAAGGAGGCATAGAAATGGATATTTCATCGTAGTCTCCTCTGCCCAGTAGATTGTGTTTGCAAATATGAATATGGCAAGCCCAGTACCTATGCCGACTATTAGGCCTCTGAAGAGGTTGACGACCCAGTTTTTGGCATTGTTAAGGCTCTTAAGCATAAAGGTGATTTTAAATTTACTAGTTAAGCTTTTCAATAAAGAGAGCATATGCGGCTGAAAAACCCAATCTTTGTGTGTTTTTGTCTCGTTAGGTTGAAAGTGGTTCTTATTTGGATAAAAATTACCAATGGGGTTGTAGGCATAAGTAATGGCAGATAATAGAGAGAAGAAAGAGAGTAAGCCTAAGAAGAATCACAGAGTGCTATGGGGCTTTTTGCGCTATTTTCTCCTGATTCTTGTAATTGCCGTTATGGTCTTTCTTATCTGGTGGTTCTTTTCAACTAGAGAGAGCGAGACCTATGTTCCTCCAACAACACCCGTTCAGGTATCTAAGCCTACTCTAGAGGAGATATCAGAGACTCTGACTCTCTCTTCGTATGTGGAGGCAGAGGCCATGATTCCCGTTGTGCCATTTGTAAGCGGCAATATCACAGAGTACAATGTCTATCCTGGCAAAAGAGTTGAGAAGGATGAGCTTATTGCCCAGATTGACCCAGCTCCATATCTCCTGCAGGTAAGCGCTGCCGAGGCTCAGGAGAAGATATACCAGTCTACCTATGAGAGGATCAAGAATCTCTATGATCTAAAGGCTGCCACTCAGCAGGAGCTAGAGGAGATCAAGGCTCAGCTTGATGCATCAAAAGCACAGCTAGAACTTGCAAATATCCAGCTTGGATATGCAAGTGTCAAGTCTCCAGTGAGTGGAACTGTGCTAATGGCGCCTCAGACAGTGGGGGATATCGGCTCAACTCAGAGTCCGCTTGCTATTATTGCTGACATCGATAGCCTCAAAGTCGTCTTAAGCGTTCCGGAAAAATACTTTTCCGATGTTAACGAGAATAGAGATCATCTTAAGATCAGGGTAATAAGGCCTGAATCCAATGTATCAGGCGAGGCTACATCCGATGCTGAGATCCTATCAATTTCGCCATATATCGATCCTACTACGAAAACCTTTGAGATAGAGGCGAAGCTCAAGACGAATGTTGATGATTTCAGGCCAGGAATGTATGTGAAGTCTGAAATCACATTCAATACAGAGAAAGTCTATGCTCTACCAATATCGGCGCTGAAACTAGATAACTCGGTTTACTATGTTGAATATGAGCCTGAGAATGAGTCCTACATTGCAAAGTATCTGAAAGTTTCAAGTCCACTAGAGAATGATATGTTCTTCGAAATCGGAGAGGAGTGGAAGGATACTGAGTTTATAGTGAGAGGCCAAAATTCAGTGCTATCTGGGCAGAAAGTCGAGGTCGTTGAGGGGTTCTGATGAAAATATCCGAATTCTCCGTTAAGCATTCTGCTGTTGTTGCCATTGTACTGATTGCGCTTATACTCTTCGGAATCTTTTCAATCACAAGCACAAATATGGAGTTCATGGGAGACATATCGCTTCCGCAGGTCTTTGTGATAGTGGTGTATCCCGGTGCCTCTGCTGAGGATATTGAGGATACCGTAATAAGCGTAATTGAAGATGATTTTGTTACAATACAAGACTTTAAGAGTATGACAAGCTCTGCTTCTAATTCTGTTGGATCGGTTGTGGTCACCTTTCAGGACGGAATTGACCCATATAGCAAGATCAATGACATAAGAAATGAGTTAGACGATTTGATGGATGACCTTCCCGATGGAATAATGCAGCCTCAGGTTGTTGTCGGAGGCGCCTCCATGCTTCCGATAGTCACCTTCTCAATTGAGGGAGGAGAGGATATTGGTGCGGTCTCTGATTGGGCAAAGGAGGTTCTAAAGCCTCAGCTTACCCAAATAGAGGGCGTCTCTGAGATAACCATCTCAGGAACAGCAGAGCCTAGGGTCAATATAGTTTTAAGCCTCGACGATATGGATGCAAAGGGCATATCGCCCCTGACTGTCTATCAGATACTAAGCGCCTCAAATGTATCGCTCCCACTTGGAACAACTGAGTATGCAGGACGCGATATATCAGTCAGATACGATGGAAAGTTCTCCTCAGTTGAGGATATTGAGAATCTCCCGGTTGGGGCCTCAGATGATGGCTCTATCATCTACTTAAGAGATGTTGCAAATGTAAGCCTGGATTATGAGAACAGCGAGTATTACATAACCCAGGATGGAAAGAGCGTAATACTAGTAGAGATCTGCAAGCGCTCTGATGGAAATACAATTGCGATAACAAACAGCGTAAAGGATATTCTCGAAAAGAATGAGAGGGATCTTGGCGGCGCATTGAAGTTCAATATGATCAGCGATGATGCAACGCTTGTTCTCTCGTCTCTGAAGACAGTTATCACAAGCGGAATCTCCGGGGTCTTGATTGCCATCGTTGTCATATTCCTCTTTTTATCCGATCCAAAGGCAACGCTTATCATAGGCCTCTCGATTCCTCTCTCGATTTTCTTCGCCTTTTTGGGAATGAAACTCGCTGGAATATCAATAAATCTCATGTCTATATCGGGAATTACCGTTGCCCTTGGCTCTATAGTCGATGCTTCGATTGTAGTCTTGGACCAAGTTTACAGGTATTACCAGAGCAAGAAAGACGATGGAACCTACTACTCGGTGACTGAGTCTATATACAAGGGCTCAAACATTGTAGGTGCCTCGGTCCTAGGCTCCAATTTGACGACAGTTGTAGTATTTATCCCTCTTGCGCTTCTATCGGGAATAGTGGGGTCGATTTTGCATGATGTATCAATTACTTTCATGATCTCGATTCTGGCATCTCTGATTGTCGCCATAATCTTTGTGCCATGGCTCTTGAAGCATTTTCTTAAGGAGGACGGAAAGAGGGCGCCTAAGAGAGAGAGCCCCATTATGAAGGTGCTAAATAAGGTGGAGTATGGCTACAATAAGGCTCTTGGCTTCACAATTGCCCACCCATCTTATATTCTTGCTATCGCCGTTGGCGTGCTTCTTATTACTGTCTATACGCTTCCCCAGATGAAAATGGCCTTTATTCCATCAACTGACAACAATGATTTTTATGTAAACATCTCATTTCCGTATGGCTATAAGCTTGATGATACCCATAGCGGAATGCTTAAGGCCGGGGAGGTTATGAAGAGCGTCATTCCAGAGGAGGCAATAGACACATACGCCGTCTTCTCAGGAAGGTCTACTGATGTATTTACATTCTCAGATGTGTCAAATCAGGGTGGCATGCATATAGTTCTTGTCTCTGTCAAAGAGAGGGATTTTGATATTCACGATGCAATAACAAGTCTTCAGTACGAGCTTCAGGCGGCGCTTCCTGATGCTACAATATCAGTTACAAATGGAGGCTTTGACAGGCTTGTTGGCTATGTATCTGGCGGGGGCGGATATGGCATTAAGTTGATAGGAGAGGACGAGAGCCAACTCTATCAGGCAGCGCTCGAGATAGAGTCTGTGCTTTTGGCAGATCCTGAGGTTGTTACTGCATCGATTGATGCAAACTATGATGATACAAATGCCGTTATCAAGGCATCGAATGACTATCTATCATCGCTTGGGCTCACAAGCTATGAGGCTGGAATGACTACTGCCATTCTTTTCAATGGCATGGATATCGGGATCTTCAGCGATCCAGAGAGGTCAGAGCGATATGATATTCACCTCTCATCAAATATCACAGATTACCCAATTAACGAGTCGACTCTCTCGATGATAAAGCTCACAACACAAATGGGAAGCAAGGTCTCATTCCCAAGCATCTCTGAGCTTGTTATGGAAAATAGCCTCTCTCAGGTGAATCACACCGATAGGGCAAAGACCATAACAGTCAGTGCGAACCTTACTGGAGAATCGACAACAAATGTATCAAATAGGGTCAATGACTACTTGAAGATGCATCCTCTTCCCAGTGGTGTTACAACTGCAACTGGAGGAATTGGAGAGCTAATCGAAGACGCCGTAGGACCAATTGTGATGGCGCTCCTCATTGCTGTTTTCTTGGTCTATTTTGTTATGGTAATTATATTTGAGCGCTTTAAGCAGCCATTCTTGGTTATGCTTACTGTTCCATTCTGCGTAATTGGAGTAACCCTATCGCTTGCTATTTTTGGATCCTCTCTGAATCTTGTATCCATAATGGGCGTCATATCCCTTGCTGGAATGCTTGTCAATAATGGAATCATAATGGTTGATTACATAAATCAGCTTGAGGACGAGGAGAGGAGAATGAGGCTTGAGAATTTGGGAGTAGACATCTCTCTCAAGACCAAAAAGGAGCTCTTTGGACTCTTGGATAGAGAGACGGAGATGGAGATGCTTAAACGCAACACCCAAAATGGAACATCGACTCGTCTAAGGCCTATACTGATGTCATCTCTTACCACAATTTTGGGAGTTATTCCTATGGCAGTGGCAACTGGAGAGGGTGCAGAGGTGTATGCTCCGCTTGGACAGGTTATAATGGGTGGTCTTACAACGAGCATGCTAATTACGCTCTTTGTGATGCCTGTTTTCTACTACATATCGGAGAGAGGCAAGATCAGGAGATTCTATAGAAAGAAGGCTAAGGCTGATATGAAGAAGGAGAAGATTGAAAGTGAAAAAAATGATAAATAGACTCGCGCTTATCATGTTATTATCGGCTTTTATCCTATCGTCATGCGACAATGTGTATCAGTCGGGACTCCAGGGGGTGGTGCAGGATGCAGCTGGAAATGGCATAGCAGGAGTGGAAGTCTATGCCTACACAAATAAATCAACTCGCGATGACAGATTGAAAAACTATCAGAGTGGCACCATATTCTCAGATCCCTCATGCCTATTTAGGGCAACTAGTGTCCAGAATGGCACTTTCTCGATAAACAAGATCGTCTGGAAGACCTCAAATAGCCAATGGGGCAAAGACTATGCCTCCTCTAGTGTATATCTTCTCTTTTTTTCTGAGGACTATGGACTCGTAAGTGGAGGAGAGGGTGTGAATATAGTATCGGGATCTTCAAATCAGAGTGCCATTGTCCAAACCCTTACGGGAAAAATAACCACTAGTTCAACATGCAATGTAAGATTTCTGAACAAATACGGCGCTCCAATTCAAGAGACCATATCGTTTACATATTCATACACAGATGGCTACGGCAGAACAATAATGGGAACCCAATCAACCTCAACAGGCTCTTACACAGTTCCAGTTACCTATTTCCAGTCAGCAGGAAAGGCAAATATTACAATATCCAATGTAACAAGTCCTACTGGAAGCTGGTCTCTTGCCAAAAATAGCAAATCTGGCGATGTCACAGGGGCTTCTTTCAATTTAGATGTGGAACTAGTTAGAAATAATTATTTTTTAGGCGATGGACTCTCAGGCCAGATTGCCGTTTCGTCTAATAATATTTCTTACTTGCAAGGTGTGACAATTGCTTTGAAAAATGGAGAAACACCGTTAGGAACTGCTACTCTTGTAGTCCAAAATGGAAATGGTCTAAATAGCTCAACAGTTATTGGAAGCTTCTCCGGTCTTGGAGCTGGACAGACTGTAGAATCTGGTATATTGACTTTTACAGTCAATCAGAATGGTTCTTCAAGTAGAAATCTCACGATATCAGATATAGAGCTTACCACCAGTTTCAAGTGGCAAGATCCAATAGCCATATCAGTAAAGAGTGCATAGATGAAAAGAGTAGCATCGTTGGTATTGATATTACTTCTCTCTATTGCCTCTCTCTTTTCAGAGGCAAAGTACGACTATGCTTCTCTATATTCATCGATGCTTTCAAATAATACAAAGCTGAAATCCGCCCAGCAGGATATCTACAATGCCAAGCTGGATGTAAAGGATGCAGAGGCTGCCTATTATCCGTCAATAGATCTGACTCTTATGGGAGTCTATATGGCAAATCCCCCAATTGGACCGCTAACAATATCAACTGATGAGCTTGTGAGCTCTTTGGGACTCTCGCAGACTGTGGGTCAGATTGGAAGCAACTACATTACCCTTTACGATGGAATGGAGAATGCACTCTACAGTGCCTCCATCTCGCTTACTCAGCCTCTTATCACATGGGGAAAGATACCGCTTTCTGTAAAGCTCTTTAAGACAGCTGCTGATATTCAGAGCGATAAGAAGACAGATTTAGAGAGGCAACTTGAGGCAGAGCTGAATGTCAGACTCGGCTCTCTATATTATATAGGCAATATATTTGAGCTCTTAGGCGAGGCAAAAGAGAGAGCCGAGAGGCTTGTGGAGCTTTCAGAGAGCGCCAGGGACAATGGGCTTCTTTTGGATGAGGATGTTCTTGAAGCCCAGTTAAGCAAGATGGAGCTTGATGTGAGAGAATCGGAGCTTATCTCCCAGGAGAATTCGCTTTTTCTTGGCCTTAGGACTCTCACAGGAATCAATTCGCTTGAAAAAGACGAGATTGACTATACTCAAAATGAAGCAGTACTGGAGAAATACAAGGACTCTGACCTTGCTGAGCTTGAGGAGAAGGCTGTTAGTCCCTCAAATACAAATCTGAATATGATCAATAAGCTGAAGAGCGTTCATAAGCTTCAGGAGGATATAGCATGGAGAGAAATCTATGGTGCTCCTGATTTTGCTCTTCAGGTCTCTGCTGGCTACGGCGGATCCAGATTTCCATTTATAGAGACAGGCTGGATGCAGCATGATGATTGGAGTGTGAATGTCTCTGTTGTTATGAATTCAAACCTATGGGATGGAGGCAAGACACTCAATAATATAGATCGAGCCAAGAGCAGCCAGATATCAGATGATATTCAATATGAGGATGCTAAGAATCAGATAATCTCAAACTTGGAGGAAAACTGGAACTCTATGGTTTTATCTCTAAAGCGCCTCGAGTATCTCAATTTAAAAGCCGATAGTCTTGATAAGTCCTATGAGCTAATGAAAAAGCAATATGATAGCGGAAGACTCTCCGAGAGCGACCTGCTTCAAAAAGAGCTTGAGATTATATCAAATGAAATAGAGATCGCCACACTTAAGATAACACTTGTTCAAAACGTCTATCTAATCGATTATCTAGTGTCAAATCAGGGAAGAGTCGGAGTCCAAGATGGCAAAGCTCAGAGCTAGTCTTTGCATTTAATCGATGTTGACTAAGGCCTACCATAATGTTAACTTCTACTTTGTCGTTACATCGAAGGGCCGCTAGCTCAGTAGGTAGAGCAACGCCCTTTTAAGGCGTGGGTCATTGGTTCAAATCCAATGCGGCTCATCGTGTCTCCTTCGTCTAGTGGTTAGGACAACGGGTTTTCATCCCGTCAACGCCAGTTCAATTCTGGCAGGAGATGAAACAGATTTTCTTATTGCTTTCTGAAA
This sequence comes from uncultured Spirochaetaceae bacterium, assembly GCA_947630635.1. Classification (GTDB taxonomy): domain Bacteria; phylum Spirochaetota; class Spirochaetia; order Sphaerochaetales; family Sphaerochaetaceae; genus Ornithospirochaeta. The sequence continues at coordinate 15,271 of CANRIJ010000022.1, forward strand.
GAGTTCATCTATGAATTTCTTTCACATAAAAGGTTGAGATTTTTCTCTTAATCTATTTACAACATTCAAGCTTTAAGCTAAATTTGTAGTTCGCGGCGTCTTATGATGCCGATCCGTTTTTTCCAAAGAGAGCGAAGGGGAGGGGAGAGAGGCGGGTAGCCTCGAGTCGATTCCGGCCTGCCTGTGAAA
>CANRIJ010000023.1 GCA_947630635.1 uncultured Spirochaetaceae bacterium
AGAGCCGGTTCAACATCAGATGGGACATCTGCTGTCACCTCTGTTGGCAAGATCGCATCTACTTCTGATGGACTTGCTATGTACTTCAGACCAGTTGATGCCGGAATGAATTTTGAGATCTCTGGAGATATTACAGTCTTGCAGGCAGCTGCAAACAATCAGGTTGCCTTTGGTGCGATTGTCTCTGATATGGTCAAAATCGATACCTACGTCGGCGAGTACTATAGCTATGTTGCAGCATCTCCTCTGAGGCTTGCAAGGGCAGCAGATACCGATTCCTCAACTGGAGCAAATTCTGGCTATGCAAGAATTGACGGAGTTCTGACCTATGGACCAGAGAATATCCTTGAGAAGGTCAATCCTGGTGACAAATTCTCAGTTTCTATAAAGAAGGTTGGAAACAAATTTACAACCAGTGTAAATGGAACGGAGGCTACATTTACTCTTGATATGGCTGGAACTGTATATGCTGGATTCTTTGTATCACGCTGCGCAGAGATCAACGTTGATAATATAAAGTTCAATAACGAAGTCACTGAATAGAGTGAGCTAAGCTATAGAGGGGTGCTTATGCACCCCTCTTTTTTTAAGTAAACGTCTATTTATCAAGGTAGGGAATTTTGAAGACTGCCTTACTGTTAATGCCGTCCGTTACCTTTATGCCGGGTTTATAAGCCTCAAGTGGAAGGCAGATGACGATTTCCCTCTTTTAAGGGGTACTTTTCGTCAGGCTCTGCTTTTATTTCGGCAGAGTCACTCCCATTATCCACAGAATCCGGGTCTCCCTTCATAAGTGAGCGCTTTCGCTTCTCGATGCCCTTTAGATTGCCTCTATGCTTAGGTGTATTCTCTAGTATTCGTAGATGCTATTCTTACTTCTTTTGTGGTTACCCTTGAATATTGTATTTTATCCTAATGCTCTCTTAAGTGCTCTCCAAGCGGGAAATCTGAAAGCTCTCCCCTCTCTATGAGTCTATAATCTCACCAAACTCTGGATTGATGATATATATCTTTTGAGATTCTCAGTTTTTGTTAAGATGATTACTTAGACCACTTACCAATTGCTCTGTCTATCAGCTCTGCCGCTTCTCTCACAATTACCATGTCGGTGCTCTCAAGAGGCATGAGAGGCGCTCTGACAGAGCCGCAGTCTATGTTCTCTCTGAGTCTCAAGATCTCTTTTAAGACTGCGTAGAGACTTCCCCTTGCACTCGCTAAAGTGAAGATTATCTTATTAATGTCCTTTTGTATTTCAGGAAGGCTCTCTGTTTTCCCCTCTTTAAATAGATCATATGCCTTTAGGTAGAGTTCTGGCATAACGGCATATGTGCCTCCAATTCCGCCTGTTGCACCCATAGCAAGGCCTGCCACAAACTGCTCATCCGGTCCATTGAAGACAATAGTCTTATTTCCTCCGATCTCATGAAAGATCTCAATATCCATAGATGGCAGGGAGGAGTTTTTTACTCCTAGGACATTGGGATTCTTACGCATTTCCTTAAAAAGGCCCTTGGTTAGTGTGACCCCAGCAAGCTGAGGTATGTTGTATACGAAAAATGGGGTGTTTGGGGCAGCTGAGGAGATATCATTCCAGTATTTTGCGATTGCATTCTCTGGAAGCTTGAAGTAAATAGGGGGAATTGCAGAGATGGCATCTACTTTAAGGGACTCAGCATGCATGGCGAGTTCCATGCTGTCTTTTGTGTTATTTGATGCAACATGGCTAATTATCGTCAGTTTCCCATAAGCCTCATCCATGACCCATTCCAGTATTCTCTTTCTCTCATCAACGCTTTGGTAGATGCACTCTCCAGAGGATCCGCATATATAGAGGCCATTTACGCCCTTATCTATCAAATGCCTTGTAAGGGCTCTTGTTCCCCTTTCCGATACTTCTCCCTCTTTGTCGTAGGACGCATAAAAGGCGGGGAAAACGCCTTCGAATTTCTTCATGATTTCTCCTAACTACAGTAAATCACGAAAAGAAGACTCGGTAAATAAACGAAGAGAGTAGGGCTTAGTCTTTTAGGATATCTGGTATTAAGAGAGATAGTTTTTCCGCAAGCGCCCTATGCGCCTTCTCGTCCATATGAATGTCATCAGAGCCGGCTTTGCATACGTTAGCCGCATCCAAAAAGTAGGCGCCGGTTCTCTTTGCCTCTCTTTCATAGTATTTGGAGAACTCCAGCGATTTATAGTAGCTCTCTTTTGTGAATGTTGTGCACTTATCAATCTCCTCGACTCTCTCGCCAAGGGTGATGGGTGATATCAAAAGCACCTTTGGCCTCTTGTAGCCATCAGTCCAAACGTAGTTATTTACCTCTTCAACACATTTGCCGGCTCCGAGGGCTATTGTTTTGGCATTTGCAGAGAATAGACACTTTAGGTCATTTGTTCCTAGCATTATTATCACCAGGTCAAGCGGCTGATGTGCATGGAGTGTTATGGGAAGTGATTTTCTGCCATTTCTTCCATCATAGAATGGGTCGTCAAAGCTTGTAGTTCTCCCTCCAAGACCCTCTTCGATTATGTGATACTCTCCTCCAAGAAGAGCCTGCAGTCTGCCGGGCCACCTGACCATGAGGGGATATCTCTGGTAGGTATCGGGGTTGCATCCATATGTATTTGAGTCGCCATAGCAGAGAATGTTCTTCATCTTATTACTCTATCATCTTCTTGAGCTCATTGAGAGCATTCTCATCTATCTTTTCCCATGGATACTCCTTTTTCCCGAAGTGTCCCTCTCTTGCTGTCTTCTCAAAGATAGGCTTTCTCAAATCAAAGCGCTTGATCATCTCAAGAGGCCTCAGATCCCAGTGCTTTTTTATCCAGCTAATGAGTCTCTCGTCATCGATTTTTGCCGATCCAAAGGTCTTTACATGGATTGATACGGGCTCGGCAACGCCAATTGCGTATGCAAGCTGCACCTCTGCTTCATCTGCAGCTTTAGATGCGACAATGGTCTTTGCTATGTTTCTAGCTGCATAGGCTGCCGTCCTATCTACTTTGGTTGCGTCCTTTCCGCTGAATGCGCCACCTCCATGATGAGCATAGCCGCCATAGGTATCGACTATGATCTTCCTGCCTGTTAGGCCTGTATCGGCATTTGGGCCTCCCTCTATGAAGAGTCCTGTGGGATTGATGAGGAATTTCGTGTTTTCATCAATCATTTCTTCTGGCAGGGCTTTTAGAATTACCTCTCTTTTTAGATCTCTTCTAAGGCTATCAAGGTCATTTACCTCATCGTGCTGTGCCGATAGAACCACGGTGTCTATCCTCTTTGCCTTGTGATCGTGGTATTCGATTGTGACTTGCGCTTTCCCGTCGGGTCTTAAAAAGGGGAGTATGCCCTTCTCTCTGACCTCTGTGAGTCTATTTGTGAGTTTTCTGGCATACTCAAGAGCGAGAGGCATATATTCCTCTCCCTCGGAGTTTGCATACCCAAACATCATTCCCTGGTCTCCAGCTCCAAGCTCCTCCGGCTCATCGGATGCGCTATTGACTCCAAGGGCAATATCAGGTGACTGCTCTCTGAAGGAGTAGGTTATCTTTGCCTTGTCGCTGAAGCCATACTCGTCCTTTGTGTATCCAATAGACTTGATGATATCTCTTGCGACCTTCTCATAGTCTATCTTTGCCTTTGTTGTGATCTCGCCCATCATATGGACGCTATCTGGGTATGCGATTGTCTCACAAGCGCATCTTGATAATGGGTCTTCTTTTAATAGTGCATCGAGTATTCCATCAGAGATCTGGTCGCAGATCTTATCTGGGTGTCCTTTTGTAACTGATTCTGATGTAAAGAAGGTCTTTTTCATCTAAGCTCCTTTGTCCAAAAAGAAAGGAGCTTGGTCCATCATTCAAGCATTAGCACCTTGCATCTTGCAGGTTGCTGTGAGGTCATAAGGCTTGTCCCTAGCTCACTCTCTATGGATTGAGTGAGATTATGGTTGTCCTATGTGATTAAGTCAATATCTTTTAAAAAACATATAGTCTCCTCAATAATGCAAAAATTACACTCAATTAACTTTGATGGCTGGAATACAATGTTAAAAGTGGAGGATTTGACATGAAGAGAATTGTTTTTGTAGTTCTATCCGCATTATTGGCAGTGAGCACTCTCAATGCTGCTGCTTACATGAATGCAAATGACCTAGAGCCAGGCAGAATCACATCTGAAGTTACATATGAAGATGATGTCAGACTAGTTGGAACAGATAGCAAGCATATGACTGTTGAAGAGATGCAGGATGCACAAGAGGCCCCTGATGGAGAGATCTTCAATAACAGAATCAAACTTGAAGGCTCTGGCAATGTAAATCAGAGAGTTGTTAAGTTCCCGGCAAATGAAGGTGAAGTGCTTGTTCTTTATGCCCATTCTTCAGGAGATGCAGTAAGAACTCTCGCTCTTGTGAATCTTGATACCGGAGCTGAGGTTGCTGCAATCAATGTTCCTATGAAGAACGACCCGGTTGGAATTTCAGAGACTGAGATCCCATCAGATGGAGACTATGCTCTCTATTCGAAGGGTTCTGGAATCAATATCTACTGCTTAATCTGCGAGTAGGCGATTTGACTTTTACTTATAGCCGGCTGAGTCCGGCTTTTCATTTGGAGTAATTATGAAAAAGAAAGCGTTTTTTCTTTTGGCTCTGATTTTTGCGAGCTCTTTCTTGTTTGCAGCTTTTGAGGGAGTTGAGCCTCCAGTTGTAACAAATGTCTCAAAAAATGCAAATGACCCGCTCAGGGTGGATGTTGAATTTACCCTCGATATTGATGGAAAGGCAGTTAATAAGGCTCAGGTTGACCTTATATCAAGCTCAGGCAAGGTTATAGAGTCTAAGAGTGTCGGAAGGAGCAGAAGCGAGGTAAAGAAGACCTATTTCAACCCTCCTGTTTCTGATAGCTACAAGATTGTCGTGCATGCAATCAAGAATGGAGAGCCAACTACTCTCGATAGCAGCGAGTATGCATTTGACTATAGCTATCCTCTTAGTGCTCCTGAGCTTACGCTAAAGAACCTGGGAGACTATCAGATTGAGGTCAGCTGGGACAGTGTCAATGAGGCAAAAGAGTATACAGTCGCCTATGATGGCAAAGAGGTGACTTTAAATGATACATCTTTGATTCTCACTGACCTTGAGCCTAATAAGACCTATTCAATTACGGTAAGCGCTGTAAGGGGTGAGGGCGATGAGTCATCGGCAACCGGAAATAAGACTGCCAGAGAGACGGCCGACAGAGATTGGACCTTTACCTGGTTTGGACAGTCTACTACTGGAAGCAGAAACAAGATGGAGATGATTGATAGCGATAATCTCACGTTTAGGCTCTTGAGCTGCACAACAACACCAGATGGAAATGACATTCAGGATAAGGGCGGCAAGTTTACGACCTTCCACGATGGAGTCTCCTACTATTACACAGTAATTGACCCCGATACTGAGAACTTCGAGCTTACTGCAACATTCACTGTTGATTTCATTAACCCGATTGCAGATGGACAGGAGGGTTTTGGACTCTTGGCCATGGATTCTCTTGGCGAGGATGGAGTCTCTAGTGTTAATCATTACACGAACTCAGCCGGAGTTATTGCTACAAAATTCGAAGAGACAATCGGCGGAACAAAGTACACTTCCAAAGACACTCTCGGTGCAAGATTTGTCAGCGAGATCACTTCAGAGGTTCTCTCTGGTGGAGATAGCATGATTGCAGAGAAGGGCAAGAATGTATCCCATGGATATTCTTATAACGTCTCTGATCTCACCAGAAAGGGCAACTCATACAGAATCACCCTCAAGATGGACAATACTGGCTTCCATGCAATTTATAAGAGAGCAAATTTGGATGAGACTACAAAAGAGGAGTATATCCTCTACGGGAAGGATAAGCTCAGACAGCTTGATAAAGAGCATATCTATGTTGGTTTTGCTGTTGCCAGGGGCTGTAACGTCACAGTAAGCGACGTTGAGTTCAAGATAACAGACCCACTCACCGATCCTCCTGCAGAAGAGGAGCCGCCAGAGCTATTGGCATACTCAGTTAAGGTTGACTCTCCATCAAGCTGGTACAACAGGTCATACCAATTTGTATTTGCATCCAATGCTGATGGAAGCGTGACCATTACCAATGCTGATGGCTCTAAGACCTATGTAAAGGATGCTCCTGTTACTGCCAATGTCGATTACACAAAGAGATTTGGAATCAATCAGGGCGTTAACGACATAGTTGTTACCTTTACTCCGAAAGAAGGCTACGAGCCGTTTGAGAGAACGAGAATGGCAAAATACGATGACCTTAAGAAGGAGTATGTAGAGAATTACGAGCCGATTGTCATCAGAAAGAGCATTAACTACATAGTCAAATCTGGCGATACACTATATGTATCCAGAGACGGAAGTATCTTTGGCGATGGATCGTATAATAATCCTCTGGATATCGATAGCGCTATTCTCTATTCTGCGCCTGGCCAGACAATTGTCCTGAAAGACGGTGTTTATAACATCTCCAACAATGTGACAATCGAGAGGGGAAATAGCGGCAAGCAGGGCTCTCCAAAGCGTCTTATTGCAGAGAATAGAGGAAAGGCTATTCTTGATTTCTCCTTTGCAAAGGCAGGCATGGTCATCTGGGGTGACTGGTGGGAAGTCGATGGAATTGTTATCAGAAATACCAAGGGCGATCAGAAGGGACTTCAGGTTGCAGGCGATTACAATATCATTAGATTTGTAGAGGCTTATAACTGCGGAGATACCGGAATTCAGATTTCAGGCACTGGTGCAGAGACATTTGAGAAGTGGCCTCATGACAATTTGATATATGCGTGCGTATCTCACGATAATAGAGACCCGGCTGAGAACAACGCTGATGGATTTGCCGCAAAGATCACAGTCGGAGACAATAACGTCTTTGATAGCTGTGTCTCTTATCACAATATCGATGATGGGTGGGATCTCTTTGCGAAGATTGAATCAGGTCCAATTGGCGCAGTTACAATCCAGAACTCTATTGCCTATGGAAATGGATCGCTCAGTGATGGAAGCGGAAATGGCGATGGAAATGGATTTAAGCTTGGTGGAGATGGCATTGCTGTAAGTCATAAGCTTATTAATTCTGTCACATTCCAAAATGGAGCAGCTGGCGTTACATCCAACTCTGACCCTGCAGTTCAGCTCTATAATGTCACTTCCTATGGAAATAAGGGTGCGAATATCGCGCTCTATGGGAAGGGCGATGGCTCTAGAATGTTTGTTGCAGAGGGCGTTGTCTCTGTAAATGGCGGCTCTGAGGATAATATTTCAGAGATGCCTGAGCTTAAAGCCCCAGACAATTATTTCTTCAATGGCGGCGAGAGTGTTAATAGCCTTGGAGAGGTTTTCTCACCATCTAATTTCAAGTCTACTGAATTTGCCGGATTCTCATTTGATGAGGATGGAAAGCTGATTCTCGACTCTGGATACCTAGAGATAGTGAAGGGACAGGCTGGAGTTGGCGCAACTCTATAGTTTTGTGGCGGCTGTAAAAGGCCGCCTTATTTTATCGCTTTGTTTCTTTGTCCCCTTCTTTGAAGAGTGATATGCCTTTGGGCTTTTTTCTTAGAGAGTCGACTGCTGAGTCATCCATCCTTTTCATTATCACTCTGATCTTTGGGACAATTTTTCCAATTTCTCTATATGGAGTCGACTCTCTCTTTATTTCTCTCTGGAGAGAGAATTAGGATGTCTTTGCTCTCTTCTTGATAGTCCGTGTCTTTTCCAAGATAGATAAGAGTTCTCTCATCCATTTCTATTTTTAGCGATAGCTCCTCCTCTCCAAATACCTGAAATTTGAAGTAGTCGCTCTCCAGTCTGTCATTTGGCTCTATAAGAGTTGTTCTATCTGTGGGGATAAGATCGTCAAAGAGCCTTTTTGATATGTAGAAGTCGGATGCGGGCAGCTTGAATATGTCCCTCTCTGAATAGCCTTTTGTAGATTTAGTGAGAAATACGTATAGATCTTTGCCATTTAATGGTGGTACTTTGTCGTCCTCTGGGTTTATCAGGAGATTTACCCTCTCTCCTTCTATAAGCAGTGGTTTATCTGAAAATGAGATTCTCATAGTCGAAATATAATCATTTTTACCCTTGATGTTGTCGTTTTGTTTCCATCAGATTATTCTTTTACCCATGTTGACACTCGATACTGTTTACCAGGCATCTTTTGCACTTAGAGATGTCGCAAGAAAGACTGATTTGATTAAGGCACCTAGGCTCTTTCCATCTGGCGAGGTCTATTTGAAGACGGAGAATCTTCAGAATACAGGATCCTTTAAGCTAAGGGGAGCCTACTACAAAATCTCCAAGATGAGTGAGGAGGAGAAAAAGAGGGGCGTAGTTGCTTGTTCCGCTGGGAATCATGCACAGGGCGTTGCTCTTGCTGCAGAGAAGCAGGGTATTGATGCTATTATCTGCGTTCCTGAGGGAGCTCCGATATCCAAAGTCGAGGCAACTAGAAGCTATGGTGCAAAGGTCGAGCTTGTTAAGGGTGTATATGATGATGCTCATAATAGGGCAGAGGAGATAGCTAAAGAGAGCGGCAGAGTGCTTGTTCATCCATTTGATGATGAGGATGTGATAGCAGGCCAAGGAACCATTGCCCTTGAGATTCTTGATCAGCTTCCGGATGTGGAGGCAGTAGTTGTTCCCGTGGGCGGCGGCGGTCTTATTTCGGGTGTCGCATTTACCCTTAAGACTCTTAAGCCAGATGTAAAGGTATATGGCGTACAGGCATCCGGTGCCCCATCTATGGCACTTTCAGTCCTGAATGGAAGAATTGAGAAGCTTGCATCAGTGAATACGATTGCTGACGGTATAGCGGTGAAGGAGCCAGGAGAGATCACATACTCAATGGTGAATAAGTATGTTGATGATGTCGTTACTGTTACTGATGATGAGATAGCTGTTGCGATACTCGATTTGATGGAGAAGCAGAAATTGGTCTCAGAGGGCGCCGGAGCAGTCTCAGTGGCCGCTGCTAAGTTTGATAAGATCCCAATCAAGGGAAAGAAGACGGTGCTTCTTGTCTCGGGTGGAAATATCGATGTGACAATACTCTCAAGGGTCATTAACAGAGCCCTTATCAAAGAGGGCAGGATTGCCGATATTATCATTGAGCTTATGGATAAGCCGGGGCAGCTTGTTGAGGTATCCTCAATCATTGCCCAAAACGGAGCCAATGTCATCGGATGCTTCCATGATAAGACAGGCCATGAGACCGATATCAACGGGTGTACGCTTAGAATCACTATGGAAACCAGGAACAAGGAGCATGTGGACCAGATCAAGGAGGCTCTTTTGAAGGCTGGCTTCAAGTTTACCAATGAGCACTCCTATTCTTAGCTTCTTCTTTGATATAGATGGAACACTCCTGCCATTTGGCATGGATATTCCAGAGAGCGCAAAGAGAGCTATTGAGAGACTTAAGAGGGATGGGCATAGGATTTTTCTCTCCTCAGGAAGAAGCGTTGCCGAGGTTGATAGCAGAGTCATTAGCCTTGGTTTTGACGGTGGAGTCTTCTCATCAGGCGCAAATGTGATATACCGCGGGAAGACGATATTCAAGAAGACAATATCGAAGAGAGAGTCAGAGGCTATTCTTGATTATTCTGATAAGAATCATCTCTATCTCATAGCTCAGACGGATGAGGGGACATATTTGACCAAGGAGAGCGGAGAGTTCTTCAACAAGATGATCCTAAAGTATGTGGGAAGGCTCTTGGATATACCCAATTTCAAAATCGTAGAGAAGCTTGATGCTGAAAAGGAGTATAGCAAATACCTGTTTTTAACTGAGAATGGCGATGTCGAGCGAGTTAGGAAAGAACTTGAAGAGGAGTTTGCCATTGTAGACAACACAGTGGGGCTTCCTCCGTCGATGATGGCAGAGATAGTCATGAAAGACATAACAAAGGCAACTGGAATTGATGAGATCTCAAAATACTTTGGCGATGATTCGAAGATCGTTTCGTTTGGCGATGGCGCAAATGACATTGAGATGATAGAGGCATCTGACCTTGGCATTGCCATGGGCAATTCCTCTGAGGATCTGAAGAAGAGGGCGGACTATATAACCGACGACATCCTCTGTGATGGCATAAAGAAGGGAATAGACTATGCTCTTGAGTATTTTAGCAGCAGAGATTGCAGAGAAGATTGTAGATAAGGCAAGGTAGGCAGCAGCTTAAGAATCCACCAAGGGAGTTGCTCTTTCCATAGTTTGTTGTTCTGTATGAATTGTAGGTTGTATTTGTATTCTCCAGTCTATCTCTGAAAGTCTTGTATTGTTCATTTTGCGGCTCTCGTCTCAAGGCCTCATAGATATCGCCTTTAGCTCCAATGTTGTCCCCGGAGTAGCTCTTTGCAATTGATGAGAGATAGTACCACCTTCCATTTCGCTTACTTGAAGGAACTGAAGAGAGCGCATTGAGAGCCTGCCAATACTGTCTGCTATTTATGAAATTCACAGCAGCTCTCATTGCATTTGTCACCTCGTCATCACCTGTCTGGTAGCTGTTGTTTTGCGAATTGTAGCTTGAGTTATATCCACTATTTCCACTGTAGCCTGAGTATCCGCTTCTCTGCTGGCCTCCATAGTGGTAGGACGAGCTTCCCTTGTGGTTAATAAGCTCATCATATGCCGCATTGATTTCCTGCATCATCTTTGCAGCCTTTGGGTCATTTCCAGTTACATCGGGGTGATACTTCTTGGCAAGTCTCTTATATGCCTTTTTTATATCCTCATCCGTTGCTCCCGGTGATAGTCCTAGTGTTCTATATGGGTCAGTCATTCTTCTTTTCCTTTATCTCATATTTGACCCATATTCCGCTATAGAGGATATTGCGGAGAATAGGCACATATTCATCGAGTGGAAGTCTTTCAAAGGTCTCTGATGCGCTCGCAGCAGACTCTAGAAGAAGGCTATGTACCTCATCCTTATCCATCCCCTCTGGAATTGGATTGTAGATGCCCTTCTTTTTGTCCTTCTCTTTATCGCACCAGGCATCCATTATATATACGAATCTTCCAATCGACTCTCCAATTGCCCTAAGCTCCGGGGCGAAGAAGTCGTCTTTTTTCCATACGAAGATCTCGCCAAGGATATTTCCAAAAAGAGAGGACATATACACAAGGTCCTTGTTGTTCTTCTCTTCTTCCTCGTGGATCTTAATAAGTCCATCCTTTACGGCCTTTGCCTCTCTTGGGTAGAGGCGGCTTACATTCTCTGCGTAGTTCTTATATTCTTCAGCCTTTTTGATGTCCTTCTTCTCGTCATATGCATTGTCCAGAAGCGAGTAGTAGTAGAGGAGTATCTCCATATCAGCTGCGTAGCGAGATGCGCTGGTGAATGTAGCTTGGTGTCTTGATAGTGGGTGAACAGGGCATGATTCTGTTACTGTCTCTCTCTCTTGATCGTATAAATCAGATAGAAGCAGCTCTAAGAAGACCATGTCATATGAGAGTGACATCATGCCCTTTTTCCCGTATTTTTCCTTCAATACATGGCATAGACCGCAGTAGTGCGCTCTATACTCTTTTGTCTCTTGTTTATTTGCATTTGCCTTTGATAGGAGAATATAGCCAAACATTATGTTCTCCTCTCAAACTTCTCACCGCAGTGGGGGCATGTGATTCTTATCTTTCCCTTGCCCTTAGGAACTCTAAGTCTCTTCTTGCATGATGGGCACTCGAAATATCTATGGGTTTTCCTATCCTCTCTTTCTCTTTGTTTGGCCTCTCTCTTGGCTCTTTTGAACTCCTCTTTCTCTTCTTTCTCTCTCTTTCTCTCATCGTCCTCGACTCTCTTGTAAGAAGAGGCCTCTTTTTTCTTGAAACGGGAGAAGAATCTCTTAACTCTTTCGTTCTCTGCCCTTCTCTTAGTGAGGTTGGTGCTGAGCATTCTGACAACCGACCATACTATGGCGGCTCCTGCCAAGATCAAAATTCCAATTTGCGCCCATCTCCAGGGAAAGAATGGATATACAACCCAAAGGAGTATGGCGATGAGTATCAAGAGGGCAGAAAGCTCATCAGAGCCATTTCTTCCTGTGAAAAAAGATGGACCGCCTTGGCTGAACATAACAACAGAATAGGATATTTAGAGTGTAAAAGCAAAGAAGCCTTTGTGTTTTTGCTATGATTCTAATGGAGGCAAAAAATGCTTGTTTTAGCTCATAGGGGATATAGCGAGAAATATCCTGAAAATACAATGACTGCATTTAGAAAGGCAATTGAGGTAGGCGCCGATGGAATAGAGCTCGATGTTCATCTCTCTAAAGATGGAGAGGTGATGATAATTCATGATGAGCTTTTGAAGAGGACAACTGGAGAAGAGGGATGTGTATCGGACTATACGAGATCCGAGCTCGAGAGAATGAAGGCGAATAAGACCATAGGATTTGGAGATGACGGTATTCCCTCTTTAGAGGAGTACCTCTCATTTATCTCAAAGACGGATAGAATCACCAATATTGAGCTTAAGACATATCCTATATGCTATAGAGCGATAGAGGGCAAGGTGCTCTCTCTTTTAGATAGGTATGACTATGTCGATAGAGCGATTATCAGCTCATTCAATCCATTTTCGATTATGGAGATGAAGAGGCTCAGACCGGATATTGAATGCGGCTTCTTATTTACCCCGCCTACAAATAAGAGAGAGTCGATGCTCAAGGGAATTGGATTTCAGCTTAGAGAGCTATCCTTTGAGGCCTACCATCCCAATTTTGCCTTTTTGGAAAAGAGCGATGTAGAGGAGTGCCACAGTAATTCCATTAAGGTGAATGCATGGACTCTTAATACCTTGGAAGAGTTTAAGAGGGCCAAAGAGTTATCCATAGATGCTGCTATAACAAACAATCCTGAGCTTGGATTGAAGATATTGAGCGATTGAAGTATTAACAAATATTTTTATGCGCGTTACTATCTAGAGTATTATGGCAAAGATATATCAAAAAGCATCGGATCTTATTGGCAAGACCCCCTTATTGGAGCTTGGAAATATCGAAAAGAGCCATGCCTTAAAGGCAAAGGTTTTGGCAAAGCTCGAATATTTCAATCCAGCTGGTTCTGTGAAGGACCGAATTGCTCTTAATATGATTGAGAGCGCAGAGAAAGACGGGCTTTTGAAGGAGGGCTCGGTTATTATTGAGCCTACTAGTGGAAATACTGGTATTGGGCTTGCATCAGTTGCTGCAGCCAAGGGCTATAAAGCAATTTTGGTAATGCCTGAGACTATGAGTGTTGAGCGAAGGCTTCTCTTGAAGGCTTATGGCGCAGAGATTGTCCTTACACCGGGCTCTGAGGGCATGAAGGGCGCAATAAATAGGGCAGAGGAGCTTAAGAATGAGATGCCTAATAGCATTATTCTTGGGCAGTTTACCAATAAGGCGAATCCTGAGGCTCACTATAAGACAACTGGACCGGAGATCTATAGCGATACAGATGGGAAGGTCGATTTCTTCGTAGCAGGCGTTGGGACTGGCGGAACTGTAAGCGGGGTTGGCAAATACCTGAAGGAGAAGAATAAGGATATAAAGGTTATTGCTGTTGAGCCCGCATCGTCTCCAGTTCTAAATGGTGGAAATCCAGGACCCCATAAGATACAGGGAATAGGCGCAGGCTTTATTCCTCAGACCTACGACAAGAGCGTTGTAGATGAGGTTGTCGATATTTCAAATGAGGATGCAATGGAGGCCGCCAGAGAGATTGGCAAGAAGGAAGGCGTCTTGGTTGGAATATCATCTGGCGCTGCTCTGAAGGCTGCTCTTGATCTGGCAGGGAGAGATGAGAACATTGGAAAGACCATAGTTGTCCTCTTGCCCGATACCGGAGACAGGTATCTTTCCACTGAGCTCTTTAAGGAAGCTTGACACTTTTAAAATTGGGAATTAATCTCAATTTCGTGAATTATTCGACACATCATAAGAAGGAGATTGTCTCCTTCTTTTTATCTTCTCCCGAGAGAGTCTTTCGCTCAGATGAGATAGAAAAGAGCCTTTCTGAGATTCCGAAGAGCACTCTCTACAGAATTCTCTCCCAATTGGTTGATTGTGGAGTCTTAAGAAGAGTTTCGACATCAGAGAGAAGTTATTCTTATCAATATCAGGGCGAAAGGCAGTGCTCAGGTCATATGCACATAAAGTGCATTAATTGCGGAAAGGTTGAGCACTTGGATGAAAAAGCGACAGAGAGCATAGAGAAAATCGCTGCCTTTCAGGGTTTTAAGGCAATGAATTCAACGTATATAGAGGGGATTTGCGAAGAATGCATAAAAAAGCGCTCATCCTAGCAGTTATTGCATTTCTTCTCTTGGTCTCCTGTGAGGATAGAAATGCAGATTTTGGCAAATTTGCCGCAATTGATTTTCCATCCTATGATATTCTCCGCGCTATTTTGGGTGATGGTGAGGACGTTGAGATGATTCTTCCGCCAGGTGGAGAGATACACTCCTTTGAGCCATCTCCTAAGGATATGGTTTTGATATCCAATGCTCATCTTGTTCTCTACATTGGAGGAGAGTCCGAGACTTGGGTTGATGAATTAGTCGAATCTGTCCATAGCTCTTCATATCTGAGATTGTCCGATGGAATCGCTCTTTTGGATGAGGAGGTCTTAGACAATATGGAGGGCCATATTGATCAGGGCGACAAGGATGAGCATATTTGGACGAGTATCCCAAACTACATCAAGATGATAGAGATGACCCTGAGTGCTGTTATTAATCTCGATCCAGAGAACGAGAGCCTATATTCCTCAAATGCAAGATCATATATTGAAAGACTCTCTCAGCTTGATCAGGAGTTTAGAAAAGCAGTTGATGAATCACGCCTAAAGACACTTATTTTCTCAACTAGATTCCCTTTTAGGTATTTTGCTGAAGAGTATGGTCTTAGCTACTATGCTCCATTTCCCGGCTGCAGCCATGACAACGAGATGAGTGTAAAAAGCGCTATTGGTCTTATAGATACAATAGTCGAGAGTGACGCCAAGTATGTGCTTAAGACTGAGATGAGCGCCAGTGAAGTAGAGAGCATAATCGAGGAAGAGACCGGAGCAAAGGTTTTGGAGTTTCATTCGGCTCATACGGTAAGTCCCGCTGATTTTAAGAATGGAAGGACCTATTTGGATATAATGGCTGAGAATCTCAAGGCGCTTAGGAGGGCTCTGTCATGATTCAGATAGAGGGAAAGAATCTATCGCTAGGGTATGAGGGCGAGC
>CANRIJ010000024.1 GCA_947630635.1 uncultured Spirochaetaceae bacterium
CCCAGCTAAAGCTAAAGTGCCTGTCGAGCAGCAGTATATCCTCGAGGTCAAGTCCGGCACCCTGACAATAAGCGGAAGCGGGTTGATCGACGGATCCGGCATGAAGGGCATAAGGGTAGGAGACGGAACGGATAACTGCAATGCCCATCTTGTCATAAATGGCGGAGAGGTCATTGGAGAGTACGTGGCGGTCCACCTCAATGGCGGAAATGTCGCTGCCGACATCAGCGGAGGCAAGTTCAGCGTCGAGAAGCCCTGGAATGACAAGCGCTATGTCCTGAATATTCAGGACGAGTATGCAGGCGATGCCAAATACAATGTCACTGGCGGGACATTCGAGGGCTTCAATCCGCATGCGCATCAGGCAGACCCCGTGGATGGGGATGCGAAGCTGAGCTATGTCAATCCCGGCTACTATGCCGAGTTCGACGGAGACAAGACATACACCGTAAAGCAGAGGCCTTCCGGAACCGAGGGCTATAAAGTCGTGTGGGATCAGGCTGGACTCGAGGAAGCAGTGAAGAGCGATGCTCAAGTTCTCCTCGGAGCCGATATCAAGCTTGGGTACAGCGGAGAAATTAAGACTCACGGATTCTTGATTACCGAAAAGGATGTTACGCTGGATCTCAACGGCCATAAGCTCACTGCAGATGGGCCGGGTGGAGACAATAAGCATTATGAAGAAGGTGGAAATATGCCTTATGCCATATTGGCGGTGCATGACAATACCCTGACTGTCAATGACAGCTCCTCTGCAAAGACCGGAATGATCGATGGCGAGACTGGCCGCTATGGCGGAATATGGATCCATAACGTTAAAAATGAAAATAAGAATGCCACGCTTGTCTTCAACAACGGCTTTGTGAGATGTGCCGACAATGCAGTCTACCTTTCAGGAGCAGGAGCACAAGCAATCATAAGGGGCGGAAAGTTCTGGGCAGATGAAGACACTGACAGGAATAAATACTATACATTGAATATTCTTGGAGAAAATGCTAAGGACGAAAATTCAGCCAGTTTTACTGTAACTGGAGGAAGCTTCTACAATTTTGACCCAGCTGCTAACTATGCAGATTCGAGTAGGCC
The DNA here is from genome assembly GCA_947630635.1 of uncultured Spirochaetaceae bacterium. Classification (GTDB taxonomy): domain Bacteria; phylum Spirochaetota; class Spirochaetia; order Sphaerochaetales; family Sphaerochaetaceae; genus Ornithospirochaeta. Next base: position 1,087 of record CANRIJ010000024.1, read on the forward strand.
TGAGACTACTTGTTATATTGATAAAAATAGCTATCACACAGTGTCTTCACCTGGAGATGGTGGAACTTGGTATGTGGTTAAGCCAGGCGCTGCCAACCAATCAGATCATTGAATTCTACAGGAGGGCTTCGGCTCTCCTTTTTTATTGATGGCTATTGCTGCAAGTCAATAATAAACCCTTAGAAATAGGGTTTTGAGTAAACTTAATAATTAATGGGGTGTCGCAAAAATGAATCTTGTGACACCCTTTTTTAAATTATGTTTTTTATATTCCTAAGAGCTCTTTTAAGCCTCCCTCCTGGGTGACTCCTGTTACTCTCTTATCAAGCTTGCCGTCCTTGAATACCAATAGGGTTGGAATTGACTGTACACCAAATTCGGCTGCGAGCTCACTTTCATCATCGACATTGACCTTGCAGATTTTTGCTTTTTCAAAGTCTGGGCCAAGTCCCTCTAGTATTCTTGTCTGTATCTTGCAAGGCCCGCACCAGTCTGCATAGAAATCAACCAGTGTCGGCTTATCTGATTTCAGTACCTCTTTTTCAAAGTCGTCTTTTGTCAAATGCAGTATCATCGCTTTCTCCTTCTTACTGTAAGATAATCCTATTTGTCCTCTTTTTGCGAAAAATTAGGCAAGACTATGCATTATTTCTCCACTGTGGTCTCTGGAATCTCAATAATTCCCCTTGCTTGACGTATGGTATATGTCCTGCAGGAGGAGAGTATTGCTAAGAAAATCATGAGCGTTAAGAGTAGTAGTCCTCTCTTAATCATAGTCTTAAGAGGTCTCCCATCTCGTCCATCTCGCCCTCTGCGTATTTCTCTTTTGAGAAGATGGGAGTCTTTCCGTCTTTCTCAAAGCGAGGAATTACATGGATATGGAGGTGAGGCACTTCCTGCCCTGATGCAGGGCCATTGTTTATCATGATGTTGGTGCCATCTGCCTTAAGAGAGAGGCGCATCTTTTCATCGAGCCTTCGTGCAACTGCGATCATCTGGTCGAGTTTGCCTTTGTCTATCTCTGTGAAGATGGGAACTGGATCTTTGGATATCACCAGTGCGTGGCCCTTGTTTACTGGGTTTATATCGAGTATTGCGAAGCATACGTCGTCCTCGTAGATCTTAACCGATGGAATCTCACCATCTCTTATTTTCTCAAATAAAGTCGCCATACTCTGATTCTATATCAAATGGACCCTTTAGGCATTCTCGATTAGCTTTTATTTCATTATTGATTCCTATCGATAATTCTTATAGGCACTATACGCAATCGTCCAAATGTGGGACTTAAAAATAAGAGGTAAAACTTTGGTATATAAAAGATTAATTAAGGTCAATTTCCAATTGACCAAATTCTTTGATTTTTATTATCATCTCCATGGAAATACGGGGTGGCAATGCCACCTCTTATTTTGGGAACATTAAATAGAAGAGGAAAATAATATGCCACATGATTTGATGGGAATGAGGAATATAGGCATCAGTGCCCATATTGACTCTGGTAAGACCACTCTTTCCGAGAGAATTCTCTACTATAGCGGGAAGATTCACGCCATCCATGAAGTAAGGGGCAAGGATGGAGTCGGTGCGACTATGGATTCAATGGAGCTGGAGAGGGAGAGAGGAATCACTATAGCCTCTGCTGCTACCAATGTTGAGTGGAAGGGCCATGAGATCAATATCATCGATACTCCGGGCCACGTGGATTTCACGATAGAGGTTGAGAGATCTCTTAGAGTCCTTGATGGAGCGATTCTTGTTCTCTGCTCAGTTGGAGGAGTACAGTCTCAGTCTATTACTGTTGATAGGCAGATGAAGAGATATAGAGTCCCAAGAATAGCATTTGTAAACAAGTGCGACAGAACTGGGGCAAATCCCTACAGAGTAAGGGATCAGCTTGAGGAGAAGCTTGGACTAAATGCAGCTTTGGTCGAGATCCCAATCGGACTTGAGGATAAGCTTGAGGGAGTTATAGACCTTGTGCGCATGAAGGCTCTCTACTTCGATGGAGGTCCTACTCGCGATGAGGTCAGAGAGGCAGAGATTCCAGAGAATCTTCTCGATGAGGCGAAGAAGAAGAGAGAGGAGCTACTGGATGCAGTATCGATGTGCTCTGGAAACGATGAGCTCATTGAGGCTCTTCTTGAGGATCCAGATAGCATCACAGTGGAGCTTATTAAGTCATCAATCAGACGCGGAACGATAAATCTTGAGTTTTGCCCGGTTTTTGTTGGCTCTGCATATAAGAACAAGGGAATTCAGCCGCTTCTAGATGGAGTTGTAGACTATCTGCCAAATCCAACAGAGGTAAAGAACGTCGCACTGGACTTGGATGCCAAGGAGAAGGAGATTGTCCTTGAGAGCAAGGAGGATGCCAAGCCGGTTATTCTCGCCTTCAAGCTTGAGGACGGGAGATTCGGCCAGCTTACATACATTCGCGTCTATCAGGGCAAGATCAAGAAGGGCGACACTCTCTTCAATACAAGAAACAAGAGAAAGTTCAATGTCGGAAGACTTGTTAAGATGCATGCATCTGAGATGGAGGATGTAACAGAGTGCGGATGCGGAGAGATAGCAGCTCTCTTTGGAATTGACTGTGCCTCTGGCGATACCTTCTGCGACCCATCTCTCAATTACTCAATGACCAGTATGTATGTTCCATCCCCTGTTATCTCGCTTGCTATTAAGCCTGTTGATAAGAAATCAGCGGACAATATGGCAAAGGCGCTCAACAGGTTTACAAAGGAGGATCCGACATTCCAGACCTATGTAGACCCAGAGTCCAGCCAGACAATTATCAAGGGAATGGGCGAGCTTCATCTTGATGTCTACATTGAGAGAATGAAGAGAGAGTACAATGCACAGGTTGAAGTTGGTCAGCCTGAGGTTGCATATAGAGAGGCTGTTACTCAGAGAGCAGACTTCAATTACACCCATAAGAAGCAGACCGGTGGCTCAGGCCAGTATGCCAGAGTTGCGGGCTACATCGAGCCAGTTCCTGCACCATCAAGTGTTGATGAGGTCCAGAAGGATTACGAGTTTGTCGATGAGGTCAAGGGCGGAGCAATCCCAACTGAGTATATTCCATCTTGTGATAAGGGCTTCCAGACTGCAATCAAGAAGGGCTCGCTGATTGGATTCCCGGTTATTGGAGTCAGATGCGTTGTAAATGATGGCCAGTGGCATCCAGTAGACTCATCTGATATGGCATTCCAGACTGCTGCCCTTGGAGCATTCAGAGAGGCATACCTTAAGGCAAAGCCTGCAATTCTTGAGCCTATAATGAAGGTTGAGGTTGAGGGCCCATCTGAATTCCAGGGAAACATCTTCGGTTCAATCAACCAGAGGAGAGGAATCATCGTCTCATCAACAGATGATGGAAACAACAACTGCACTGTTATTGCAGAGGTGCCCCTTTCTGAGATGTTTGGCTATTCTACGGTTCTTAGATCTCTTACTCAGGGTAAGGCAGAGTTTACTATGGAGCTCTCTAGGTATGGTAAGGTTCCTGTATCAATTCAGGAAGAGCTTATGAAGGCCTACGAAGAGAAGAAAAAGAAGGAGGGCAAATAATGACCTCATGCTATACTTTTACTAGGAGTTAAGAATGGATTTAGATCAACTGAATGCAGTTAGCCCTCTTAGGGTATTTGAGGAAGCGATTCATGGTGGCCTTGGAAAGGGCAATCTCGGAGTGCTTGTATCAAAGCATGGAGTCGGTAAGACAGCCTGCTTGGTTCACCTTGCAACGGACAAGCTCTTCAAGGGCGAAAATGTCATCCATGTCTCATTTTCCGGAAACGTCGAGCATGTTATCAATTGGTACAAGGAAGTCTTTAGGCAGATTGCAGAGCTTCAGTCTCTTGATGATGCCGCAATGGTCTACAACTCGATTCTAAGCAATAGAGTAGTCATGAACTTCTCTCAGGAGCAGGTCCCCATTGACAGAGTTCTCTCTTCTCTTGAGTCGCTTATCAGAGATGGATCATTCAAGGCAGATTGCATACTATTTGATGGCTTTAAGCTCACAATTGCCAGCGAGGACGATATTGTCAAGATCAAGAACTTCGCAGAGAGAATGAATCTCGAGATCTGGTTCTCTGTATCTCCAGTCAGAACTGATGTTGTCTACGATGAGTATGGAGTTCCAGACTCACTGGAGAAGTACATGAATCTTATCGATGTTCTTGTGGCAATGAAATATGATGACAAGGGCGATAAGGTAATGATGACTGTGGTCAGAGCCCACTACGAGGATATTCTAAAGCCTTTGAGAGTGGCCTTGGACCCAAAGACAATGCTTATTGCCCATAATTAATATTCAGCTAGAACCACAGCTGTTGCTTTGATTGCCTGAGCTTGGCCTACTGGGCCAAGCTTTTCATTTGTTTTGGCCTTCACAGAGATCCTACAAATATCCAGAGAGAGAATATCAGAGAGGCTCTCTCTTATACTCTGAATATGGTCCTTTAAAATGACATTCTCCACTTCGACAATCGTATCGATATTTATGATTTCTGCCTTTGTCAGCTTAAGAGTCTCTCTAAGGAGATCTTTAGAGGATGCATTTTTATACTCCTCATTGCTATCTGGGAAATGAGTGCCGATGTCTCCTAGAGCAGATGAGCCAAGAAGCGCATCAATTATCGCATGTATGAGAACGTCCCCGTCTGAGTGAGCCTCTTCTCCGCGCTCAGAGGGTATCTCAATGCCTCCGATATAGAGCTTTCTCCCCTTAACTAGCCTATGAATGTCATTTCCGATTCCGACTCTTAGCATTACAGGCCTTTTTTGAACTCTCTGATTGCCTCTTCTTCCATGTAGGAGCGCATGACCTCTTTCTTGTATGCATCAATTTGCTCTCTTGCGTCCTTTATGTCATCGAAGTGGGTTATCTTTCTATTGAAGTCATAGCCCTTAATGTAAGATGCCTTGTAGCCTGCATTGGTATAGACTTCCATGTCATCTGTCTCATTTCCTGTTATATGCTGGAATGCCTCGTATAGGTTTTCCCACTTGAAGATCAGAGGGCTCTGCATTGTATAGACGCTTGTTTTGTCTATATGCTCAGATATTTCGCCCTTCTCATTGAGTCTTTTGAGGCTGTCTACGACAGGAATGAGAGAGGCTGCCCCAGTTGCAACGCTTGCAGTTGCCAGTGTCTTAATGATTATCTCGGGAGTCACAAAAGGGCGTGCTCCATCGTGAATTGCCACATAGTCAAACTCAACAGGAAGGTTTTTGAGTCTCTCAACTGCGTTCTTTACCGAGTATGTTCTGTTTGACCCTCCTGGAACGATCAATAGCGGCACTCTGGATTCATTGGCAAGCTCCTCAAGCGCGTATGCAGTCTCTTTCTCTGAGCCGGGCTTTGCAGCTATGACTACGGCCTTCAGTGAATCAAGCTCAAAAAATGGCTCAACAGCCCTATATAGAACCGTATGGCCATCTATTCTGAGAAATTCCTTCTTTACATTAGTATCGAGATCGTTAGAGTTGAATCTTACCGAACTTCCAGCTGCAGGTACCACGAGTGCGAATGGGGGTATATTTGACATTACGACTCCAGTGATGCTAAGACCTTTTTCCTCATTTCTTCGTCGCTTATTCCATAAACGGATGAAGATTCGTCTATAAACATCTTCAATGCATTATCATATAGCTTTTTCTCGAGAGTAGGGAGCTCTCTTACCTTGGAGCGCTTATAGAGCGAACTCAGAACCGTTGCCAGTGAGGAGAGCGTTCCCTCTCTCAAGAGCGACTCGTTTTTCTGCAGTCGGCTCTTCCAGTCAAGATTTTCCTCCTCTCTGCGCTCTGATAGGAGCCTCATGGCATTTTCAGTCTCTTCCTCTGTTGCAAGATGTCTTAAGCCGATATGCTCTGCATTCTCTCGGGGGACTAGAACTTCTGAGTCTGCCTCTTTGAGCCTTACTCTGAAATATGTTTTATCAAGTCTGTTTTCGAGGCCCTCGATTTTACCGATCCCCCTCATCGGATAGATGATTAAATCATCGACTGAGAACCTATTTCCACTCGTGTTCTCCATGAGTGAATTCTACCTTAGAATGGTGAAAAAATCAAAAAAGGACACTTTTATATGGCCCATGGAAGGAGCCTAAATTGGTCTGTTTTTTCATATTTTAGAGATGTGCTTTTACCCGATTTATCTCTCAAAAGAATTTAGAGTCTCATCGCTTTTGCTCTTAGATGCTATTATTGGTTTATGAGCAAAAGCAATTTACGTAAAACAGGAGTACTGATGCATATCTCATCGCTTCCTAGCGAGTATGGAATCGGGGATGTGGGAGAGAGTGCATTCAAGATGGCAGATCTCTTAAAGAGAAGCGGTATATCACTATGGCAGATATTGCCAACTGGGCCCACCGGCTATGGCGACAGCCCCTATGCTTCCCGTTCGGCATTTGCTGGAAACGAGCTCTTTATTTCAGTTAAGAAGCTCTATCTTGATGGGCTTTTGGATGTTGAGGATATTCTGAGGAAGGCTCCCTATTCTGAGAGAGTGGACTATGGGCAGGCAAGAAGCATAAAGATGCCTCTTCTCTTTAAGGCGGCAGAGAGATTTCTCTCTCTTCCAAAAGACAAGAGGGAGGGCTTTGCAGAGTTTAGAGAGGAGAATAGAGAGTGGCTTGAGGACTATGCTCTCTTTCAGGCGCTTTGCGCTCAGTACAATGACTCAAGATGGTATCTATCATGGCCGAAGGAGCTAAGGGTAAGGGATAAGGATGCCATTGATAAGGCAAAGACAAAGCAGAAGAAGCTCATGGATATCTATCAAGTGCTTCAGTATTTTTTCCATATCCAGTGGAAGGAGTTCAGAGCCTACGTAAATAGCCTTGGCATAGAGCTCATTGGTGATATTCCGATATTTGTCGCATCGGACTCTGCAGATGCCTGGTCTCATCCCGAGCTCTTGATGATTGACCAGAATGGAAAGATGGAGGCTGAGTCTGGAGTTCCTCCAGATGCCTTTAGCTCTACTGGCCAGCTCTGGGGAAATCCGCTCTATAGATGGGAGTCTCATGAGAAGACTGGCTACAACTGGTGGATTAAGAGAATAAAGGCGAATCTGGAGCTTTGCGATGTAATCAGAATCGACCACTTCAGGGGTTTTGAGGCCTATTGGGAGGTTCCAGCTGGCTCTGAGACGGCAATGACTGGCAAGTGGGTAAAGGGTCCAGGGCAGAAGTTCTTCAATGCAATAAAGAATGAGCTTGGATCTGATCTGCCGATAATTGCAGAGGACCTTGGAGTAATAACAAAGGAAGTCGAGGACTTAAGGGACAACAATGGCCTTATGGGCATGAAGATACTCCAGTTTGCCTTTGGATATGGTCCATATGGAGAGTATGATACATCGAATGCATACCTTCCTCAGAATATCGGAGAGAACTCGGTTGTTTACACCGGGACCCATGACAACGATACGACAGTTGGGTGGTTTAATTCTCTCGACAATGGAATGAAGGACTATGTGAGACGCTACCTTGAGTGCTCTGATGATCAGGTTCTCTGGAGCCTTATTAGGGTCATGCTGATGACTCATGCAAGATGGGCCATCCTTCCAATGCAGGATATTCTTGGGCTTGATAGCAGCGCAAGAATGAATGTTCCCTCGACTTGCGGAACTTCAAACTGGTCTTGGAAGATGAGAGAGGAGGACTTCAATAGCTCTGCATTTGGAGGAATAGAGTACTTCACCAAGCTCTACGGAAGATACAATTTCAAAGAGGACTGAAATGAATATCCTCCTAATAGAGAAGGGCGAAGAGTCCTTCTTATCAAGCGATAGAAGATACTCACATATAAAATCAGTCTTGCGTCTCTCTGTTGGGGACAGGTTTAAAATCGGCGAGATAAATGGGCGCCGAGGATGGGCGGAGATACTCTCCCTCGATGATGAGAGGATGACTTTCACATCGAGTTTTGAGAGCATTATAGATAAGAGCTATCCACTCGATCTTATTGTTGCCCAAGTAAGGCCAATATCAATGAAGAGGATTCTGAGAGACTCTGCATCTATTGGCATTAGGCGCCTAATTCTTTCTATATCCGAGCTAGGGGAGAGAAGCTATAGTCAGTCGCATCTATATAAAGAAGAGGGCTACAGGAACCTTATTCTCGATGGCGCAATGCAAGCGGGAAAGACAAATCTTACAGAGGTTCTCTTTCCTAAGAGCCTGGAAGAGGCAATAGAGATGTCAGAGGGCGAGAGGATACTCCTTGATAAAGAGGGGGCTATTTCGCTATCCAAGGCTGATTTAAGCGGAAAGAGCGTCACTCTCTCCATCGGCCCTGAGAGGGGATGGACAGCAAGAGAGCAAGAGGCTTTTATAAAGAGCGGCTTCAAGAGAATGAGCCTGGGGGAGAGGATACTCAGAACAGAGACTGCTGTGGTGTTCTCTTCATCGCTTGCTCTATCTAGAATGGGTCTTCTAAAATAGATTAGAAGTCCTGAAAAGACAAAGAGGAGTATATGCACGAAATTGTTGAGAGCGCAGAGGCTATTTTAGATAGGGAATTTCCAGTACTGGATCATGGCTTTGTAAGACTTGTGGATTACATGGGCTCAGATAAGCGCATAGTACAGTCTGCCAGAGTCAGCTATGGAGAGGGCACCAAGACATATAGACAGGATAAAGGGCTAATCAACTACCTTATCAGAAATGACCATACATCTCCTCTCGAGCAGGTTGTATTTACCTTCCATGTGAAGATGCCGATCTTCGTTGCTCGTCAGTGGGTTAGGCACAGGACTGCAAGAATGAATGAGATCTCTGGCCGCTACTCGGTTTTGAAAGACGAGTGCTATATTCCAGATAGAGAGCATATTGCCTATCAGAGTGAGGACAATAAGCAGGGTAGAATGAATGAGGCGGTAGACGATGAGATAGCAAAGAGAGTCCTTGCCATTATCAGTGAGCACAATGAGAGGACTTTTGAGGACTACCATGAGCTACTTGATATGAATATCGCAAGAGAGCTCAGCAGAATAGAGCTTCCGCTCTCTGTCTACACAGAGATGTATTGGCAGATAGACCTTCATAATCTATTCCATTTTCTCAAGCTCAGACTTGATAGCCACGCACAGTATGAGATCAGAGAGTATGCAAAGGTGATGCTGGAGATAGTGAAGGCCGTATGTCCTTTGGCTGAAGAGGCCTTTGAGAACCATATTCTCCATAGTGTGACGCTATCGAAGAGGGAAGCTGATTTCGTCAAAAGCAAAATAGATAGCCTGGATGATAGCGAGCTTACAGAGCGAGAGAAAGAGCTATTAAAGGATAAGCTTGGACTCTGATTTTGAGTCTCTCCCCTTAGATGTCTTTTTTATTTTGCCAGAATGCTTTCTCAATAGGGCATTAAGTGCAATAAAATGCTTATAACAGCAAAAAGGACACTATCCCAATGAAAGCATGAAATAGTGTCCTTTTCTGATCCAGTCCTGTTATAAAAGCCCTGAAGACAGGCTTTGGAATTTACCTGTGACTTACCACACTGCTCAAAACGGATATTCAGCTAGTCTCTTGAGCCTATGTGCTTCAGGAATTCCTGGTAGTCATCGGTGATGTTGTCCTCAGGCTGGTAATCAGTAAGAGGATAGTGCTCTAAGACAAAGTCTATGTCCTTGTCCCCGCGTCCTGATAGGTTTACCAGTATGTTCTTTCCCTTCCCAATCTCTTGGGCAAGCTTCACGGCATAGGATACTGCATGGCTTGATTCGAGCGCTGGGATAATTCCCTCCATTCTGGAGAGGGCATAGAAGGCCTCAACTGCCTCTCTGTCAGTTGCAGTCTTGTAGTTTACCCTTCCGATTGAGTGCAGGTATGAGTGCTGAGGTCCTACTCCCGGATAATCAAGTCCCGATGCAATTGAATAGACTGGGAGTGCCTCGCCCTTGTCATCTTGGAGCACTAGTGACTTAAAGCCATGAAGGATTCCCTCTTTGCCCTTTGAAATTGTTGCTGCGTGAAGTCCGGTCTCAAGGCCCTTTCCCGCTGGCTCGACTCCATATAGCTCCACATCTTTGTCATCGATGAATGCAGAGAAGATGCCCATGGCGTTGGATCCTCCTCCGACACATGCCACTACAGCATTTGGAAGAGAGCCGGTGAGCTTCTGAATCTGCTCTCGTGCCTCGATTCCCACAACTGACTGGAAATCTCTTACCATCATTGGGAATGGGTGCGGTCCTACAACCGATCCAATGCAGTATATCTGTGAGACTGGGTCCTTAAGATAGGCCTCAAAGGCGGCATCGACAGCATCCTTCAGTGTCTTTGTTCCTTGTGTAACAGATACGACTTTTGCACCAAGTATCTTCATTCTCGCTACATTTGGAGCCTCTTTCTTTACATCGACTTCGCCCATGTAGATATCGCATTCGAGTCCCAAAAGGGCAGCTGCTGTTGCAAGGGCTACTCCGTGCTGTCCTGCGCCGGTCTCTGCAATTACCTTCTTCTTCCCCATTTTCTTGGCAAGAAGAGCCTCGCCAATACAGTGGTTTATCTTATGGGCGCCAGTGTGATTTAGGTCTTCTCTCTTTAGATAGATCTCAGCTCCGCCAGCGGCCTCAGAGAGTCTCTTTGCGTGGTAAACAGGACTTGGGCGACCGGTATAGTGCTCATTGAGGTCCTTTAGCTCCTTTATGAATGTCGGATCCTTGCTTATCTCTTTATAGGCCTCTTCGACCTCTTTCATTACCTTTTCAAGCTCTGGAGGGAGGTATGCTCCGCCATATTCTCCGAAATATCCCTTTTCATTGGGCATGTTCTCAACGTTGATTTTCTCGTTTATTTTGTTTTTCATCGCAAACTCCTTGTTACTTTATGAAGTAACATTATATGAAGAAATTATTATTGTCAATAGTAACGTAGGTTTAGAGGTGAAATTTATTGCATTTGAGAAAATTCTAGCCTCTGTTTATTTTGTCAAAGTAGTGCTTTTTCATATCCAGCTCGAAGTCCTTATTGGATTTGTAGCTTTTCTTAAGGCATTTGTCCCAAAGTGATGGGGCTTCTAGGCAGAGGTAGAAAAATATATTTTCCCTGAATGGGTCTGAGAACGATGAATAGAGTGTTTTGAACATCTTCATTTTGGTATCGAGAGGGTATGAGTACTTTCCTGCAAATGGGCTGAGCTCCATTTCTGTGACTCTGGACTTTCTGCCCTCTTCTCTCATCTTTTTAAGAACGCTCTTTGTGAAGGTCAGCGTTCCCATGGAGACCATGAGAATCTCCTCAGGTGAGAAGAGCCTCTCAATCTCGTCTTTTACGTGGATATACTCATCCTCCCAGCCCTTGAAATAGACCATGGGGTGTATATGAAAGCCGACTAGAGAGCCATTATCTGCCATTCTCCTTGCTGATAGGAGTCTCTTATCAAGCGAGGCTGTGTAATGCTCCTCTTTTTCTATTATCGTCTCAGCGTTGAGTGACCATGTGAAGATGAGATTTCTTGGGAATTTTCTCTTGTAGTCTATGGCCTCATTCTTGCTTTTGAGCTCAATAATAAGCTCAGGGTGCTCTTCCAGATACTCTGAGAGTGCATCAAGTTCCCCATATTTGTTGTTGAATAGTAGGCTGTCTGATGCCTGGCCAGTTCCGATGTGCCATGTTCCATCTAGGCTTAGTGTGTCGAGCTCCTTCTTTAGATTCTCTCTTACTTCGATCTCATTTCCGCTGTAGAAGGCCTGGACTGAGCAGTATGAGCAGTTGAAGGCGCACTGCTTGAATACATCTAGCGTATTTAGGTTGCAGCACCTTGTCTCCTCTCCGTCTTTTGGGCAGGGACACTCGGTGATAAATAATGGATATTCGCTTATTTTGACTCTCTCTTTTGTCCTTGGCTCCCACTTTGGGCTGAAAGAGGAGTAGTCTGTCTCTTCAGATCTGAGAGCGCTCATATATTTTCTGAGGGCCTCTATATATCTCTTTCCGTCTCTGCCATCCTTATTGTTTTTCCCAAATGCAAAAGAAGCGAAGCTCTTCTCATCCCATAGATTGAGGTCTGCCTCTGATTTTGCTATCTCGAGTCTCTCCATCTCTGTGAATTTAATCTCGTCAAAGAGTCTCTTTATATTGTTCTTTTTCTCTTCGCTTAGCGCTCTTAGGAGATTTTCATAGGATGGCATATGGTGATTTTAGATTGAATTGCCGCTCTCGGGAAGATTATAGTAAGCCTATGTCTGAGAGTGCCAAGAATATTGCCAAATCCCTTCCGGAGAATCCCGGCTGCTATTTGATGAAGGATAAAAGCGGCACTGTCATCTATGTGGGAAAGGCAAAGAATCTTAGAAGAAGAGTCACAAGCTACTTTCTCAGACAGCAGAATGCAAAGACTGCAGCACTTGTCGATCATATAGACACAATTGATTTTGTGATAACAGGAAATGAATATGAGGCCCTGGTTCTTGAGAATAATCTTATCAAGGAGTATTCGCCTCACTACAACATACTCCTGAAGGACGGCAAGAGCTATCCGGTAATCAGAATAACCAATGAGCCCTTTCCAAGGATCTATAAGACTCGAAAGGTCATAAAAGATGGCTCAAAGTACTATGGCCCATATCCGGATGTAAAGAGGCTGGATCTCTATTTGGATATGGTTGAGGAGGATAGCACTCTCAGAAAATGCAATGGACTCTTGAAAAAGAGAGATACTCCCTGCCTATACTACCACCTCCATAAGTGCTCTGGGCCATGCATAGGAAAGATCGACTCAAAGACCTATAAAGAGACTGTAAAGGAGGTTGAGCTCTTTCTTGACGGGGATGACAGCAGGCTCTTGAAGAAGGTCGAGAAAGAGATGCTTGATGCCTCTCGAGAGCTTGATTTTGAGAGGGCTGCAAAAAAGAGGGATCTTCTTGAGGCCCTTAGGTCCATGCAGAAGAATCAGAGCGTCGAGGAGCATTCAGAGGAGAACGCAAGGGATTACGCTGCAATAGAGATGAGATCATATCTATGCACGATATCCATTATGCAATTTCGGGAGGGACGCCTAATAGGAAAGGCTCTCTATCGCTCGGATACAATGGGCGATGAGACTGAGACTCTCTTTTCCTTCTTAATTCAGTACTATAGCGATGGAGAGTCCCTCCCTGATGAGCTCTTTGTCTCTCACGATATCGATAGCGAGCTTCTGTCGAAGTACTTCAAGGATGCGCTGAACTCTTCTATCTACGTTACGGTTCCCAAGGAGGGAAAGCACTTCAGAATACTCAGAATGGCAGCTGAGAATGCCTCAAGAGATGTTGAGAAGAGGCTTCAGGAGATTGATAATACTCCATCACTCGAGAGACTGAAGGAGGTTCTCTCTCTTGATGTGCTTCCACGCCATATTGAGGGTTTTGATATTGCGCAGCTCTCGGGAAAGTATACCGTTGCCTCTCTCATTGTCTTCAGAAATGGGAACTCCTCCAATAAGGAATACAGGCACTTTTCCATGAAGACGCTTGATGGAAAGATTGATGATTTCAAGTCGATTTATGAGGCAGTCTATAGACGATACAAAAGGCTTAGGGATGAAAAGGGCGAGATGCCGGAGCTTATTATGATCGATGGGGGAAAGGGGCAGGTGGGCTCTGCCTTGGAGGCACTATCAGAGCTAGGTCTAAGCATACCCGTAATAGGGCTTGCAAAGGAGCATGAGGAGATAGTCTTCTATGATAGGCCCTCTATTTTCCTCGATCATGGCGATCCAGCCCTTAGGGTTCTTATTGCAGTCAGGGACGAGTGCCATAGATTCGCGACTTCATTTAACCAGAGAATGAGGAGCAAGGAGGCCTCATTCTCGCTTTTGGAGTCCATAGAGGGAGTGGGCAAGGAGCGCTCAAAGCGCATAATGACAACATTTGGCTCAGTTGAAGAGATTTTGAAGCTAACTCCAGAGGAGCTCTCAAAGGGGGCAAAGATTC
>CANRIJ010000025.1 GCA_947630635.1 uncultured Spirochaetaceae bacterium
CCATATACTTAAAGGGAAGCTTCTCCCCCTTTAGCGCAGCCACTGCAAAGACCTCGTCAGTCGTCCCGAAGCCACAGAGAATTCTCCCCATTATGCTCTTTCTATCTAAAAGCCTTGGATAAAGAGAAGAGGCCATGAAAATGTACCTTGAATTGAGAAAGAAGACAGAGATCACAATCTCAAAGAAGAAGGCTCCTCCATTGAAGAGATTCATCATCAGAAACTGACCGCTACCAGAGAAGTTCGTGATGCTGATCATAATGCCCTCTACAAAGCTCAAGCCGCTTGTCTGAGTCAAAAGCCCAAAGGCAATTGCAGTTGTGAAGTAGCCCAAGAAGATTGGAAAGCCGTCCTTGATGCCCTCAAATAGAGTTAGGCTAGACTCTGCTATGCCTGAAATCTTCTCTCTCAAGCTATTTGTCATCCTCAATCAATGAGGCATCGCTCTTGGAAGGAATGAATTTCCTCAAAAATGGAATCGTTCCAGTAAAGGTCTTTGAAAACTCCTCTTCGCTTTCCATGAGAGCAGCCTGCCATGCAGGACCAAAACCGGGTGAATTTATCATCAGACGCTCAATGGCCCTCTGATAGACCTGAAGCCTCACAAGCTCCTTTCTCCCTGGCTTCTGGCTCATAGTCTGAAGTGAAACCGATAGCGTCTGGTTCTGCCTCTTCAAGTCCTCGTTCTCGCTTTTCAATTTGCCAAGGCCCTCACTCTCAAGCTCCATCCTCTGAGAGAGCATAGCCTTATACCTCTCGGTCTCTCTTCTCTCCCTCTTCTTTGCCTTATGAAGCTTCACACCCATTACAATCCATATAACGAGCACGAAAACAAGGCCTACTAAAAGGCCAATCAGAAAATACTCCCACCAGGAAAGTGACAATACATCCATATAATGCCCAGAACGAGACTCGAACTCGTACGCTCTTACGAGCAAGGGATTTTAAGTCCCTTGTGTCTACCATTCCACCACCTGGGCCTAGTGGTCATTTTAGTAACATAGAGGAAAATAATCAAAGAGCAAAGACTCTTTAATTCACAGATGGTGAGCCGAGTCGGATAAAATATCCTAATTCAATAGGGGATTCTATGAGAAAGACCAAGATTATCTGCACAATGGGACCAGCTGTCGATACCGATGATAAGATAAGAGAACTGATTTTAGCAGGCATGGACGCTGCGCGCTTTAACTTCTCCCATGGAACACATGAGGACCATAGAGTGAGAATGGAGAGAGTCAGAAGAATCGCAAAGGAGCTAAACACCGAAATTGCGATTATATTGGATACCAAGGGTCCTGAGATAAGAGTAAGGGACTTCAAAGATGGGTCTGTGATTCTTGAAGAGGGTCAGGAGTTTACCCTTTATAGCGATGAGTCTATTTTAGGAGACCAAAACGGCGTTGCTATCTCATACCCATACCTTTCAGAGGACGTAGAGAAGGGCAACCAGATACTCATTGACGATGGGCTGGTGAGCATGAGCGTCAAGGAGATCAGGGATGGCAACATCATCTGCTCAGTAGAGAATCCAGGAAAGATATCAAATCACAAATCGATAAACATCCCCGGCGTTGATGTAGACCAAGTCTATATATCAGAGACAGATAGGTCCGACATACTCTTCGGAATCGAGATGGGAGTCGATTTCATAGCCGCATCTTTTGTCAGATCTCAAGAGGACGTGAAAAAGCTAAAGAAGCTCTTAGTAGCCAATGGTGGACAGGATATAAAGATCATCGCAAAGATTGAGAATAAAAGCGGAGTGGACAACCTTGAGGAGATACTCAAGATCGCAGATGGCGCAATGGTTGCACGAGGAGATATGGGCGTTGAGATACCCTTTGATCAGCTTCCCGCAATTCAGAAGAAGATAATCAGAACCTGCTATCAAAGAGGAAAGATCGTCGTAACTGCAACCCAGATGCTCGATAGCATGCAGGAGCACCCAAGGCCGACCAGAGCCGAGGTATCCGATGTGGCAAATGCCATATATGATGGCACAACTGCCACTATGCTCTCTGGAGAGACCGCTGCTGGAAAATACCCAATTGAGGCAGTTAGGACAATGGCAAAGATTGCAGAGTACACAGAGAATCAGATTGACTACCAGAAGAGATTCAACAGCTATCAGCTTAAACTAGAATCGGATATCCTCAATACAATCGCTGCCGCCTCTGTGGACGCAACCTTCTTTCTCAAGGCAAAAGCAATTATCGCATGCACTGTCTCCGGAAAGACCGCACACGTTGCATCCTACTATCGCCCAGCAGTTCCGATTATCGCCTGCTGCACCGAAGAGAAGGCAACAAGGCAATTGAAGCTAGACTATGGCGTCTACCCTTTTACTGCGAACCTAACCACCAACAAAGAAAAGGTCAAAAGACAGGCCATGGATATTGCAATAGAGTCCGGAATTGTAAAGAAGGGAGACCTTGTTGCATTTATCACCGGAACCCTCACAGGAGCAAATACCGCCGCTGATACCCTTGTAATAACCCGAGCATAAAACGCTTTTCTCTCCTTTCTTATTATATTCAGAGTAAGGAGAGAAAAATGAGCGAGAACGAGAAACATGCTCTTAGAAAAGAGAAGAAGGCAGAGGAAATACTAAAGAAAGAGAGTGAAGGCATCGCTCTTCATGAGAGCCATAAGAAAGTAGAGAAAGATATCTACCGCGCTCAGGATGATGTGGAGAGAAACAGCTTTTTAAGAGAGGAGAAGGCAAAATGAGCGAAAAAGAGAAGATGAGAGAAGAAGAGAGAGTTGCCGAGGAGACTAAGAAGCAGGAATGGATGAGGCGCGACTCCACTTCCAATCCAGAGGAGCGAAGACTCAAGAAAGAGATGGAATTTGAGAAATGGGAGGATGTCACAACCGAGGTTGGCGCCTTGGATGAGACAAGCCTTTCGGACAATCTTTGATTAATTTGAAACTGGGCTTATACTCATCTGGTGTTTGACTCGCATTTTCACTATATCCCAACAATAAACAGAACGCCGTCCTTCTCCTTGAGGGACGACTTTATTGGACTCGAGGTTGCAACAGAGGCAGGAGATCTAGAAGAGAGAATAAAAATGGCGCCCAATATCAAAGGCCTCTTCTTCTCTGTAGGCGCAGGCCCATGGTCGCTGAGAAATAACGCCTCAATTGATAATCTGATTGAAAAAATCGAAAGAGACATAAGCCTATTTGGTGCCGATGCCATCGGGGAATGCGGCTTTGACAATTACAACTACAAGGACACTCTAAAGGACCAAAGAGAGCTCTTTGAGAGGGAGGCAGAGCTCTCAAGAAAGTACGGCCTTCCCCTTATCATCCATACAAGAGAGTCTGATAATGAGATTCTCTCAGCCCTTGAATACATAAATGAAAAGACGATTATGCACTGCTTCTCCTCTGACAAGAGCGTAATGAAAAAACTCTTAGAAAGGGGAGCAAAGATATCATTCTCAGGAAACATTACCTATAAGGGAAATGATCACATAAGGGAGGCTCTCAAGGCTCTCCCACTCGATTCTTTTCTCTACGAGACAGACTCGCCTTACCTATCTCCCCTGCCATACAGAGGAAAGCCAAACACACCAGATCTAAGCGAAATCACTCTCTCATTTATTGCAGATCTAAGGAGAGAAGACAGAGAGCTCTTGAGGGAAAAGGCAATTGAAAACTTCTTCTCCCTGATGGCGTCACCTAAGAGCAAAGTCAAAAGAGAGAGTCCCCTCACCATCTAATGCCCTTTTTATCGCATCGCCCCACTTAGGATAGATCGATATGACCTTTGAATATGGGAGAGCAGATGCATACCTGAAGTCCGCATAGACTCTGAAGTCCCCCGTGTTCTTCAACAGGTAGAGCGACGAGGGAGGATCCATGAGAATAACGGAGACTATGCTATTCTCATCAAGCTCCTTTAGAATCTCATCTGAATTTACGCCGGTAATCCTATCAAGATAGGTAATATCCTTCAGATACGGATCGTCTTTCTTGAAATTATCAAAAAGGCTTCTCGAATAGTTGTCAAATTCGCTGAAAAGAAATGCAGTTCCCACTCCCCTGTTTTTCTCTAGAGCCACAGAGAGCATCTTCTCCTCATCAATCTCAAAGAGAGTGTCAAAGCTCTCTCCCTCATAGCTTCTTCTCCCCCATAAAGCGCTCTTAAAGGGATAGTCGCTATTCTTTCTGGTAAGTGGGCTGTATATGACAAGACTTGGAGAGAGACTTGGGATTCTAGCCTCCTCGCTCTCATTCAAAAAGACTATTCTATACTTCAGATGGTCAATCCATGAGGGTCTGAGACCCCTTAGCATGGCACTCGGAAGAGTCGGCTCCACAAAGACCACAACAGGCCTGAGAAAGAACCAAAGCAAGATGGCTGCGGCTACTAAGAGACTCAACGTAATAGGCAAAACTATAGCAACCGCCTTTTTTTTCATGACTTAAGGGTAAAATCTCATCTCTAAAAGTGCAATAAAATGGCAAAAGTATTATAATGCGAAAAGTTGATTTTGGCTTTAAGCCAATTTCACAGGAGGAGAAATGACAAGCTACAAAGAATTAGGCCTTGTAAACACCAGAGACATGTTCAAAAAGGCAGTCAAGGGCGGCTATGCAATCCCTGCCTACAATTTCAACAACATGGAACAGCTCCAGGCGATTGTACAGGCATGCGTAGAGACAAAGAGCCCAGTTATACTTCAGGTTTCAAAGGGTGCTAGAGACTATGCAAATATCAACCTTCTCAGAAACATGGCAAGAGGTGTTGTGGAGTATGCACATGAGCTTGGATGCGATATCCCAATAGTGCTTCACCTAGACCATGGCGACTCATTTGAGACATGCAAAGAGTGTATCGACAACGGCTTCTCATCTGTTATGATCGACGGCTCGCACCTACCATACGAGGAGAACGTAGCCCTTACAAAGAAGGTTGTTGATTACGCACATCAGTTTGACATAACAGTCGAGGGAGAGCTCGGAGTTCTCGCAGGTATCGAGGACGAGGTATCAAGTGAGACATCACACTATACAAAACCAGAGGAAGTTGAGGACTTTGTAAGCAAGACTGGAGTGGACTCGCTTGCAATATCAGTCGGAACCTCCCACGGTGCATATAAGTTCACTGCAGCCCAGTGCACAAGAAACGCAGATGGAATCCTTGTTCCACCAGAGCTCAGATTCGATATCCTCAAAGAAGTCGAAAAAAAGCTTCCTGGCTTCCCAATCGTTCTCCATGGCTCATCTTCTGTCCCTCAGGAATATGTAAAGATGATCAACGAGCATGGAGGAAAGCTAAAGGACAGCGTTGGCATTCCAGAAGAGCAGCTCAGAAAGGCAGCAAAGAGCGCTGTTTGCAAAATCAACATCGACTCCGATGGAAGGCTTGCAATGACTGGAACAATCAGAAGAATACTCGATGAGAAGCCGGCTGAGTTCGATCCAAGAAAGTATCTTGGACCAGCTAGAGAGGCCCTTAAAGAGATGTACATGCATAAAAACAAGTATGTTCTTGGCTCAGCAGGTCATGCTCTTGACTAGTCTTGAGAAGCAAAAACATTCAAACGTGGATTATTTCACACTTAATATGGGCCTAAGCGCCCCAAATAGCTCTGTAGCAGTACTGACTGTATTGCTACAGTTTTTTCGTTATGGTAACCTTTCGTGGTGTTTCCATTTTATGCCCCTAGGGCAAAATCAATAGAAAAAGGAGTCTAATGGCTACAAGAGACCTAAGAATCAATCGCCAGATCAGAGCCTATGAAGTAAGGCTTATTGACGAGAATGGCACACAGTGCGGAATTGTAAAACTAAATGATGCTATCAAAAGGGCAGAAGAGGCAGGATTGGACCTCGTAGAGGTTTCTCCAAATGTAAACCCACCCGTGTGCAAGATATTGGACTTCGGAAAATATCGCTATGAAATGGAAAAGAAGCAAAGGGAAGCCAAAAAGAACCAGGCTGTTATCAAGATAAAGGAAATCAGGATGCAGCCCAAGATCGACAGACATGATCTTGATACCAAGAGCAAGGCAATAGCAGAGTTTCTTCTAGACGGCAATAAGGTCAAGGTAGGAGTGAGATTCAGAGGAAGAGAGCTTGCCCACCCTGAGCTTGGAAGACAGGTTCTGGATAGAATCCTTGAAATACTAACGGAAAATAATGTAGGATATACAGTCGATCGCGCTCCACTCATGGAGGGAAAGATGATGTCTATGTCTCTTTCCCCTCTCAAAGGACAGAGTGCGACGAAAAAACCGCAATAACCCGCTTAGCGGATTAAATACTGACCTCTGGGGTTCTTGTTCCCAAGGTCATGATTGGAGGGGCAAAAATGCCTAAGATGAAAACAAGAAAGGCTGCAGCCAAGCGCTACAAGATCACCGGTTCTGGCAAGGTCGCAATCAAGAAGCAGGGACTTCGCCATATTCTCACCAAGAAGAGCTCTAAGAGGAAGAGAAACCTCAGACATGAGGGAATTCTTGCCGATGTAGAGGCTAAGAGAGCAAAGAGCATGCTCCCATATGGGAATTAGGAGGAAGTAGAATGCCAAGAGCGGTAGACGGAACCAAAAGAAAAGACAGAAGGAAGAAAATTCTCGAGCAGGCCAAAGGCTACTGGGGAAGGAGAAGCACCAATAACCGTGTCGCAAAAGACGCAGTCCACAAGGCTGGTCAATATGCATACAGAGGCAGAAAAGAGAGAAAGAGAGACTTCAGGAAGCTCTGGATCGTCAGAATCAACGCTGCTGTAAGGTCAGAGGGACTCAATTACTCCCAGTTCATGCATGGTCTCAAGCTAGCCAACATCGAGCTAAATAGAAAGGCTCTTTCAAACATGGCAATTGAGGACAAGCCAGCCTTTGAGGCACTTCTTGCTGAGGTGAAGAAGGCACTGGCCCAGTAATGGATAAAATTGAGAGCTCCAAGCTTATAAGACTAAGGCTGAAAAGCGCAGAGTCTCTCCTCAAAAGTCTCAGAGAGAATATCAAAGAGCTGGAGGAGAGGCTATCTCTTGCCCTAGTGCATAACAGAGAGCTTGAGGACTTGATTCAGAAAATCTCTCTATCAAGCGAGGAACTTGATAAATCCATTGAAAGCTCTATCGAAGAAGTCTCGAAAGAAGAATTCAGCGAGGCCTTGGAGACAGAAGAGTTTAAGGATATCGAGAGCGCCGAGGAGTTTTCTGGTGGCGCATCTGAAGAGGATGGTTTTGATATCTAAAGGCACTCAATGAGGTGCCTTTTTTAATATCAAAGCACTAAAGACCAAGATTTGTATTTACAAGCGACAAACATGTATTATTATTAAGACATAACCTATAGTGTGGCTATCTGAAGCCTCTTGGACCAAACCATACATATGGGATCCGGTATAGCTTAGTGGCATGCACCTTCCCTCTTGGGTTTTTAAGGTACAGTAAGCTGAGCAAACTAAGATCCCCCTTGAGAACTTAATCTCAAGAGCAGTTGATGGCCAGGACTATAGGTATTTTTTATGACATAAAGAAGGGAGAAAATGGATCAAAGCAAAAACAAAAAGAGACTGAATGTTGCCTATGTTCCCATTCCGGGGGCGATGAAGAGCGCCTTCTCGGCTCTTAATATAGATGAGAACACACTCCTTCCAGTTGCAGTTGAGAATGGACAGGGAACACTCAGCAAAGAAGACATAACGGTTGAGAACATAATTGCGGGAATGCTTAAATCCATTGCCTTCGATGATAAGAATGAAAACTATGAGGTATATAGATCTTTTCTGAATTCCTATGACCCGGGACTTGCCGAAAAGCTAGAGAGGGCAGCGCTACTGAAAGAAGAGAAAAGGGACTATGACTTTGCAGAGGAGCTTATGCTTGAATCATACCGCCTATCTCCTACCCCAGAGAGAGCGATTGAGCTTGCCACTGTCTATTCCTACATGGCAGCGGATGCCAGAAACAAGGGCGATATAGTAGAAGAGAACAGAGGACTGAAGAATGCACTGGACTCTCTATCAGAGGGCATTGAGCGCTTCGGGGAAAATGAGAGCCTACTATCTGAGATGGCCTCCTTTGAAGCCTATGTAGGCGAGCTTGAGGGAGCAAAGGACTACCTTGAGAGATACCTAAAAGTCGCAACAGACGATGACAAGAGGAAGGAGATGGAAAGAGTTCTTGAGGAGGTGGATTATCAGATCAAGAACGACAGAGAGATCAAAGAGGCCTACGACTGGATAATGCTCGGAGAGGGCGATAAGGCCCTTCCGCTGATTGAGAAATTCATCTCCTCAAATCCGAAAATCTGGAATGGATGGTTTCTTAAGGGATGGGCACTTAGGGTTATTGGAAAATACGATGAGGCAAAAGAGGCTCTAATCGAGTGCATAAGACTCGGGGAGACAAATAGCGAAATCTACAATGAGCTATCAATGTGCGAGCTTGAGAGCGGAAACAGAGAGCTTGCCAAGACATACCTTGAGACAGCGCATGACCTCGATGAGAACAATCTCTCAATAATAAGCAACCTCGCCTATCTCTATTTAATGGACAACGATTTGGATAGTGCACGTGAGGCACTTGAGAAGTCGAGGTATCTCTCAGGCGACGATGAGATAGTAAAGGAGCTCATTGAAGAATATGAGAGAAAGAGCGGCGAGAAAATCGGCTCTGTAATTCACGAGGACTATGTAAATGGCAAAGAGGCCCTAAAAGAGGAAAATGATGATGAAAGCAGCCATGAATGCCACCATCATCATAAAGGTGGATGCTGCTGCCATAACCACGAAGGAGGCGAGCACCATCACTGCCATCATGATCACGAAGATGGGGAGTGCCATCACCATCATAGAGAGGGATGCCCTCACCATCATGAGGAGGATTAGATGAGTGAGATATTCTATTCTTCGAGCCCAGAGGATACAGAGAGAATCGGCTCACTCTTTGCAAAGAAGGCAAAGAGCGGAAGCCTAGTGCTTCTAAAGGGCACACTCGGAGCGGGAAAGACTGTCTTTGCCAAGGGAGTTGCAAAGGAGCTCGGGATAAATGAGGGAATAGTATCCCCTACTTTCACTCTCGTTCAGGAGTATGAGGGAAGGATGGATATGCATCATCTTGATCTATACAGAATTTCTGGATGTGATGAATTTGAATCAATGGGTGGCGAAGAATTTCTCTACTCTAGCGGAATAACGCTTATTGAGTGGGCTGAGAAGATTGAAGAGATGCTACCTGAAGATGCCATAAGTGTTAACATAGAGATACTTGAAGATCAGAGGAGAAAGATCCAGATAGAGGGCTTAGATGAAAGTATTGGCGCTTGATACATCAACTGAATTTTCTTCAATTGCACTGCTTTGGGACTCAAGCTATGAAGAGAGGCTTATATCAAAGCCATTCTCTCCATCTGAAGGACTCCTTCATGAAATAATAGAGATGCTGAAGAGAGTTGATGGGGATATATCGGATATAGACCTATTTGTGTCATCTAAGGGCCCAGGATCCTTCACGGGGCTAAGAGTGGCAATCTCGGAGCTGAAGGGCTTCTCGCTAGCACTAGATAAGCCTCTAGTATCAGTTGGAACACTGAGGGCAATAGAGAAGACTGCTGATTATATTAAGAACATCCAGATTCTCTCTGCAATTGATGGCAAGAAAAAGAGGTTCTATTCAAGAATAAGCTACAACGGAGAGACTCTCCTCTCTGACTCAGACCTCTCGCCTGAGGATATTCTCAAGGCCCTTGGAGATAGAGAGACTCTCATCACAGGTCCAGACTCTAAGGCACTCTATGAAAAGCTGAAAGCGCTTGGAAAAGAGAATATCACTCTCGACTCTCTCTCTCCAAGAAACCTTGGAAGAGCACTGATAGAGCTAGGAATAGAGAAATTCAATAAAGAAGGAGCAGATGACATTGGAGAGGGGCCAATGTATATAAGAAAGACTGATGCCGAGGAGGCACTGGAGATGAAAAAGAAAAATGATTGACGAGAAAATCGAAGATTTTGAAATTGATGAGATTCTAAAAGACAAGGAGAGCCCAAAGCTCACGGCAAAAGAGAAGGCAAGACTCGCAGAGAGGGCATTTTCAAAGGTCATGGACGAGTATAATAGCGCAATTAAGGCTATGGGTGACTTTGTGAGCATCCTCCAAAGACTCAAAGGCATAGAGGATATACTTGGAAAAGATCTCTATTCATGGCTTTGCTCGAACATCGGAAAAGAGACTGACTGTCTAAACCTCGGTCCCCCCTTCCAGCTCTTTGACCCTGATGGCTTCTTCTCGGAGTTCAGAAAGGATAACAATGGTGCAGAATACCCATCATTTGAAGATGTAAAGAAGAGCCAGGATGCCTATAAAGAACTTGTTGAAAAGCATCCAAAGCTAAAAGAGAGCGCAGAGATTATTCGAGAGGAAAAATAATGGATACTGATATCCTTGTCATCGGCGGAGGACCGGCTGGAATGAGCGCTGCGCAGTACGCACTGAGGGCAGGCTACAGGACAATGCTACTTGAGATGATGGCTCTTGGAGGCCAGCTTCTGCAAATCGATGAGATAGAGAACTATCCTGGAATAGAGAAGACATCGGGCTTTGAACTCACTAAGAAAATGGAGACTCAAACAGAAGAGTTTGGCGCGGAAATTGTCTACGGAGAGGCAACTAAGATAGAGAAAAATGGCCCATTTTTCAGCGTTGAAACCGATCAGGGCAATATAGAGGCCAAAGCAGTAATAGTTGCAACTGGAGCAACACACAGACACCTTGGAGCACCTGGAGAGGAAGAGTACATAGGAAAGGGCGTAAGCTACTGCGCAACCTGCGATGGCCCATTTTTCAAGGGCAAAGACGTCATTGCAGTCGGAGGGGGAGACACAGCCCTTACAGAGGCCCTCTACCTATCAAAGATCGCAAAAAGCGTAACGCTTATTCATAGAAGAAGCGAATTCAGAGCCCAGAAGGCACTTGTAGATAAGATCAATGAGAGAGAAAACATCGCTCTTGAGCTATCAAATGGCATCAAGGAGGTCTTAGGCGATGGTGAGAAGGTCACTCACGTACTTCTAAATGATGGCAAGAGCCTTCCTGTCAGCGGCATATTCATCTTCGTTGGAATTACTCCAAACTCAGAGCTCGTAAAAAACGTAGCAGATAGAGACGAAAGCGGCTTCATTAAGGTCAATGACAGAAAAGAGACCTCACTTAAGGGGCTCTTTGCAGCCGGAGACGTAACGGACACCCACTTTAGGCAGGTTGTGACAGCCTGCTCTGATGGAGCCCTATCTGCTCATATGGCCGACGAGTACATTTCAAGCCTTTCTTGGTGAGCTCTCTAACTTTTCAGTTGCAGAGCCATAGATACCATTTAATAATACACTCTGTATGAATATTCTGATGTCTACTAGCGAATGCTTCCCCTTCTCGAAAACCGGAGGACTGGCAGATGTCGTACCAGCTCTATCTGAGGCGCTTCTGAAAATCGGCATAAGAGCCGATGTATTCATGCCATTCTACTCATTTATAGATAGAAGCGAGTTCTCAAAGGTGATGGATCTCAGATTTGAGACACTTGGCACTCTTGAAAAATGCGCAGTTTACGAGTGTGAGAGAAATAAAGTCAGGTATTTTGCCCTTGAGCATCCCTACTTCTCAGAGCGAAGCGGAATCTATGGGGAGAGCTCCTTCCTTCCATATAGGGACAATCTCCTTCGCTACGGAGTCTTCTCCAAGGCAACTGCCCTCTTTTCAGCCAATGGTCCAGAGCAATACTCAATAGTGCACCTTCACGATTGGACAACATCTCTGGTTCCGCTCTTTCTGAAGACTATCAAGTCAAGAGCAAAGACCGTCTTTACAATCCACAATCTCGCATACCAGGGCGTTTTCTCGCCTCTTGATGCAATCTCTATCGGAACTCCACTGAATAGAAACTACATCCTTGATGGAAAGATAAATCTCATCAAGGGCGCAATTTTGGAGTCTGACTATGTGACAACTGTCTCTCCAACCTATGCAGAGGAAATACAAACAGAAGAGCTCGGATGCTCACTGGATAAGTACCTAAGAGAGAGAAAGGACTCTCTCGCGGGAATAATAAACGGCATAGATCTTGATGTATGGAACCCAGAGACAGATCCAATGATCTACAAGAATTACTCTGTAGAGGAGCTTGATGACAAGAAAAAGAACAAGAAGGCCCTTCAGAAGGACCTCGGACTCGAGAAAAGAGATGATATACCTTTAATTGGAATGATCTCTCGTCTGGCAAGCCAAAAGGGCTTTGAAGAGCTATTATTTGAGAAAAAGCCCTCTGCCCTCGAAAGACTTCTGAAAAGAGGCGATGTCCAGTTTGCCATTATTGGCTCTGGAGATGAGAGATATGAAAAGGAGCTTATTAGTCTTGAGACAAAATACAGCAACCTCAAGGTGATTATCGGCTACTCTGACAAGAGCTCCCATAGAATCGAAGCAGCCTCTGACTTCTTCTTGATGCCCTCAATTTACGAGCCATGCGGCCTTAACCAGCTCTACTCCGAGCGCTATGGAACTCTTCCCATTGCCCATAGAACAGGAGGGCTCAAAGACACAATTATAGATGCAGATGAGAATAGCAATTCACTAACCGGCTTTCTCTTTGACGAGGTCACCTCAGATGAAATAGTCAAAAAGACCGAACGTGCAATAAATTTCTACAAAGAGAGAGAAAGAATGAAAAGAGCAATCAAAAATGCCATGAGCTCAGATTTCTCTTGGAATAATTCCGCACTCGAGTACAAAAAGATTTATAATTTGCTAACTAAGAGTCTACGGAGGTCATAATGAAAGACGAAAAGAAAGTTGTTGCTATTGTCTTAGGGGGCGGACGAGGAACAAGACTCTATCCCCTAACTATGGACAGGTCAAAACCAGCCGTTCCATTTGCAGGAAAGTACAGATTGGTAGATATCCCAATTTCCAACTGCATAAACAGCGGACTGAGAAAGATCTATGTCCTAACACAGTTCAATTCGGCCTCACTACACAACCATATCTCATCAACATACCAGTTCGACCAGTTCTCAGGCGGCTTTGTAGAGATTCTTGCCGCTGAGCAGACAACATCATCAGAGTCATGGTATCAGGGAACTGCAGACGCAGTCAGAAAGAATCTAAAGCACTTCCATGATCAGAATGCAGACTACTATGTCATTCTCTCAGGAGACCAGCTCTATAGAATGGACTTCGATGATATGCTTAAGAGACACATCGACTCTGGCGCAGTTCTCACAATCGCTGCAAAGCCTATTTCACGAAGCCAAGCCACAGGGCTGGGAATAATCGGAGCCGATGACAAAGGCATGATCAAGAAGTTCTATGAAAAGCCTGCCCCCGATATGGATATCTCAGAGTACAAGGTTCCAGAGAAGTGCATGCAAGAGCAGCTTAATAAGAAGGTTACCCCAGAGAACGAATATTTGGCTTCAATGGGTATATACATCTTCACGGCAAAGGCAATGGAGGAGGCACTTAACAACGATAAGACCGATTTCGGAAAGGAAATCATTCCAAATATCATCAAAACCAGGCCAGTTGCAGCCTACCTCTTTGACGACTTCTGGGAGGATATCGGAACCATAAAGAACTTCTATGAGACCAACCTCAATCTAGCATCAGAGAAGCCTGCATTCAACTTCTATGATGAGGAGGCTCCAATCTACACGCATAGAAGACATCTGCCTGCAACCAAGGCGAACTTCTGCAATATCAGCTGCTCTCTCACTTCAGAGGGATCTATTATAACCAACGCATATATCGTCAACTCGATTATCGGAGTAAGAACCTTCATTGAGTCTGGAGCATCCCTTGATGGCGTATACTGCATGGGTGCAACAAGATATGAGACCGAAGAGGAAAAGGCTGAGAATGCCAGAAAGGGCATCCCAAACCTCGGAATCGGAAGAGCCACAATCATCAAGAAGGCTATCATAGACCAGAACGCAAGAATCGGCTCCAATTGCAGAATCGGAATAGACAATATTCCAAGAGCAGAGGGCGACTTCGAGATGTACTCAATCCATGATGGAATAATAGTCATAAACAAGAATGCTGTTATACCAGATGGAACTGTAATGTAATTGATACTCTTCTAGGCATATATGGCACCTCAAAAAGGTGCCATTTTTAATTCTCAATAAAAAAGCCGCCCCTAAACGAGAACGGCTTTAAATCTATAGACCAATATCTATATGATCTTTCTGACCCATCCAGCAGGAGCTGGAATCTCGCCATCCTGCATACCGGTTATTGTCTTTCTGAGCTTTGTAAGAACTGGCCCCATCTCATCCATTCCCGATGGAAACGCAATGACCTTTCCGTCGATTGTAGTAACCGATCCAACTGGAGAGATGACTGCTGCTGTTCCGCACAGTCCGCACTCTGCAAACTCTCCGATCTCATTGAATCTCACTGGCCTATGCTCGACAGTCAATCCCATGTCCTCTGCAATCTGCACCAGAGATCTTCTGGTAATTGAAGGAAGAATAGTATCTGACTTGGGAGTAACAAGATTTCCATCCTTCTTTACAAAGAGGAAGTTGGCCCCACCCGTCTCCTCGACATAGGTTCTTGTTG
>CANRIJ010000026.1 GCA_947630635.1 uncultured Spirochaetaceae bacterium
CAGAAGAATAACGTCTCCCTCTGGCTTCGGCCATTCGGTTCTTACTCTGGTTACTATATCCCCTGATCCTGCGCTGATGATGGTAATGTCGATTTCAGGATAGATTTTGTTGAATGCTTCACTGATAGCCTCAGCCTCGGCCTCAGATGCTGCGGAGTAGATAACGAGCTCTGTATCTCCAGTGGAAGCAGAGGATGCTGTCTCTTTTGCAGCGCCTGCGAAAACGAGTGTGGTAGCCAATAAAGCGATAAATAATGTCACAAATAGTTTTTTCATTGCTCTCCTCACTTTTCAACAAGTAATATTTTAGTATAACTAGTATACTGCATAGTTGGCTGAATACAAGAGAAAAAGAAACTCCGTCATTTTGTTATGCTAAAAATACATATAGAGTTTTTGCCTGCTTTTTATCCATAGGCGGCAATTTTTCGAAAGATGAAATATTTTGTCTTTTTTGCAGTCAATTCTCGATTTAAAGAATAGTTGAATGGAGATACTCTGCGCTTTCTCGTGTCCCATCAAGAGTCTCGAGAATGAGGTTTGCATCATATTCCCTCAAAATGTCCAAGGCCTCTTTATACGGAAATGATTCATCTACCAGTGAGGAGTGAGAATCCTCGAAGATGAGCTTTTCTTTATTTGATGCGTTTGAGTGAAGATGAACGTTTACGACCCTTCCTGTTTCCATGACTCTTCTTATCTCATATAGAAAATCCAGGTCAAAGAGGGCAGAGCTTACATAAAGGTGCCCAATATCCAGCGTGAGGTAGTGCTCTTTTCTATTTGCAATCTCGATCATCTCATCCGGGTGTATCAAAAGGTAGCCGGCTCTCGGGTTCAGATTCTCTATGGCAAGTCTCACGCCTTCGCTTTCAAATCTCTTTGTGAGTCTGGCTGTATTTTCCACCATTGTCTCAAATGCTTCTCTATAGGGTTTTGATTTGATGTATTCCAGAGTGCAGATTGAGCCCTTTTCATACGCTACATAAGGCTTATATATAGCGCTTTCAAAATATTTGAGGCGCTCTCTGTTATTCGATGGAATAATCGAGTCGGCCATATAGCCTGGGTGCAGGACAACTATATCCGCACCCGTTTTTTTTGCAAGCTCCAGATCCTCCGTCATCATCTTCTCAGACCAGGCTATATCCTCTTTTCTCTTTGAGCCGAAGTTGGGAAAGTATGGGCGCCTTGGAGTAAGGGCATGAAGGGAAGAGACTCTTTTCTTCACATATGGAAGAATCTCATTTAGCCTCTCTTTTGTGAGTTCGTATGAAAGCTCGTAGCAGAACTCGGGAAAGGCCGATATATATTTCAGAAGTTCATCATTGGTCTTTATTCCAACGATGCTTATTCCTCTCTTCATCAGAAGTGAGCCCATCCATTATCGACGTACTTCTGAGCGATGCCGACTATGATGTCATTCATTTCTTTGGCCAGCTCGGGGGAGGATGCAACGACTTCCCACCTGGTCATGGCGTCTTCGCTGCGAGATATCCTCTGGGCAACCTGGACCCATGATGATGGGAAGAGAGAGTCTTTTGTGAATTTTTCTGGGAGGTTGAAGCGCATTAGTGTTGCGTCCAGATCAGACTTGTCATCCATCTCCTTTATAACCAATGCGCCTCTTTCTTTCATCGCGCTCTCGACTTCTTCCATGATCCTCTCCATCTTATCAGGATCGTCAAAGTTAAGTGGCCACTCTCTGAATCTGTTTATTCCCTTTTGAATCTCATGAATCCTCTCATACTCCTCTGGGTGCTCCTTCATGGCGCGGGCCGATAGGAGTGCAAAGAAGAGTGTGTTCTCAACTGGGGCAGTGCCCTTAGAAATGTCATTGGGGTCAAATGGGAAGTTCATGTAGTAGTGGGCAGACTCCTCTTCGCTTACAAGATATCCTTCACTGTAGTATTCTCTGAGCTTCTCCTTTATGAACGAGTGTCCGTTTCTTATTATGTGCGGCTCAATCTTTTTCTTTGCAATCTCAATCAGCGATAGGGGAATTGCCTTCACGTCAACGAAGATCTTAAAGTCGTCCTTTTCTCTTGTCTTTCTGAATATGTCCTTTATATATGGAATTAGGATGCTCATGTTGAGTCCAGGGATTACCTGGGTTCCGTCAGAGAACATCAGATCCATTCTGTCTCCGTCGCCATCGAAGCAGAAGCCTATGTCGTTTGAGCTTCTCTTCATTTTTTCTCTGGAAGGGGCAATAGAGCTCTCAATTATCGGGTTCGGGTCTCCCGATGGGAAAAATCCGTCTGGAATCAGGTTGGATAGCTCGAGAGTGCATCCAGATCTCTCAAATGCCATAAGAAAGTCTGCTCCAGCGGCTCCTGATAGAAACTCACCAAAGACCTTGAGGCCCTTAAGAGAGCCCTCTTTTACTCCTGCAAGCTTCATCGAGTAGTCAACATACTCCCTGAGCATCTCCACTATATGAATTTCGCCTTTCTTACTCTCAATAATCGGCTTAAGGTCATTGATGTAGTATTCCTTGATTTTGTCTATTCCGCCCTCAGGGCCACAGCCAGAAGCGATTGGAGAGACTCCCTTTGATACCAGCTTAAGCCCAATGTAGTCCTTTGGATTGTGGCTTGCGGTGATCATTATTCCTCCCGAGTCTCTCTTTTGCATGCATGTGAAGTAGAATTGGCAGGTGCTTATCTGAACTGGATTGATAAATACGTCGATTCCTGCCTTGATAAGGGAGGATAAGAGTGCCTCCATTACCCTTGGCGCATAGAGTCGCGCATCCCTGGCCATAACAACAGAGCTCACCTTCGCATCTTCTTTGAAGTAGCGGGCAACGGAGGCTGAGAGCGCTGTGAGAACATCGTCTTCTAGCTTATTTGTCTTGGTTCTGATGTCATATGACTTGAACATAGATAGATTCTTATCCATAGAGTTATTCCTTATCTATTTGTATGCTTTGAGAAAATTCCTCAGTGTCTCTCTGACGCTTTTCTCTTTTTGAATCATGGACTTGAAGTAGCCTATTACTCTCTCCGCAAGGCCTGCTTTATAGAGGTCAACGCCGAATATCTTGTCATTTGAAAGGATTCCTCGTAATTGGCTGAAGTCTCCGCTGTACCCAATAGATATGCCCTTTATCTGATTTTTGGCATACTCAAGCAGCGGGTCAGGGGAGAGCTCTATTCTCTCAAGGCTGTCATTCAAGGCCATTAGGTATCTAAGCCATGCGGCAAAGACAAGGGGAATCGCCTTTAGTTCTTTTGCATCTAGACCTTTTTCCATGTAGGCTCTTATCGTTCCACCGAATCTCACTGAGAGCTTTTGGGAGGTGTCTGTTGCAATTCTCTCGGGAGTATCTGGCATAAATGGGTTAGGGAGTCGAATCTCTATAACCTCGTCTATAAAGGCCTTTGGAGAGATGATCTTTGGATCTTCCACGACTTTGAGTCCCTCATTATAGCCTAATATCTTTATTAGTCTGAGAAGATCTTCGTCTTTCATCTCATCGGATATCTTCTTGTAGCCAAGTAGGCATCCGAATAAGGCAAGTGCGGTATGCAGTGGATTAAGGCAGGTTCCGACCTTCATCTTCTCGACCTTTTCCACGGTATTTCTGTCAGTGAAGTAGACCCCTGCCTCCTCAAGCCTTGGCCTTCCATTTGGGAAGTTATCCTCAACGACAAGGTACTCTGCCTCTTCTGAGTTTACAAATGGGGCAATAAAGGTCTTCTTATCTGTAATAACTAGCTCTGTATCCTCGAAGCCGTCTTTTTCGAGCATTCTCTTGACAGATTCATCGGGCCTTGGAGTGATCTTGTCTATCATGGAGATGGGGTAGGAGACATCTTTTCCGTTTAGATAATCCACAAAGCCCTTATCGACCTTGCCATTCTTTTCCCATTCAGCTGCTATTGTTTGGACACCATCTCTTAGCTTATCTCCGTTGTTTGAGCAGTTATCCAATGATAGAAGCGCAATTGGCGATCTGTTTTTTCTGTATCTTATCCAGAGGAGCTCCACGAGCTTTGACATGAACATCTCTGATCCGGATGGACCTCTTTTGAAGTCCTCTAAGTACGCCTCAAAAAAGTCTCCCTTTGCGTTTTTAAGCTGATAGCCCTTTTCCGTGATTGTAAAGGTTGCGATCTGTAACGATGGGTTTTCGAATATGCTCTTAAGAAGGGCAAAATCGGATTTGAACTCATCTGAGCATTTTAGCGCCTTAGCAGCCGATGCAATCACCTCCTTTTCGATTTTGCCATCGCACTTCAATGTGACTATCAGGGATAGAGAGTCGTGGCTCTTATAGATTTTGTCTATTATTTCATAGTCAAAGCCCTCCGCAACGACTATGCCTTTATCAGATAGTCCTCTCTCAATCAGGCTATTCTGGAGTCGAAGTGGAAAGCAGCGGAAGATGTTGCCCGCTCCGAAATGGACCCATTCTGGCTCTCTTTCTGTGTTATCTATAATCAGGTCGATATCGTAGGAGGGTATCTTATAGCCTTTGCTTCTCCAATTCTCTCTTTCGAGCAGGTCTTTTCTGTTGAGTTTCAATTTATTTCTCCTGAAAGTAGGCTGGATACTTCTTTATTATGCTCTTTGTCTCATTGTTGAGTTTTAGAAGGTGAGATGTGAGTATCTTCTTAGCGCTTTTCCAATTTTTGCTCTCAAGTGCACTTATCAGCTCTCTATGCTGCTCTATGTTTACGCTTGGGATATTGTTTGCAT
Organism: uncultured Spirochaetaceae bacterium; assembly: GCA_947630635.1. Classification (GTDB taxonomy): domain Bacteria; phylum Spirochaetota; class Spirochaetia; order Sphaerochaetales; family Sphaerochaetaceae; genus Ornithospirochaeta. The sequence goes on from CANRIJ010000026.1 coordinate 4,708, forward strand.
AGAATGACAGGATTCGCATTCTTCTGTAGTTTCCTGCCTCCTTTAGGATTATGTCCCAGAATCTCTTGAGGCCTGCTGCCTCAAAATAGGTCTCGTGCATCTTGTCATCGGCCTCATAATAGCTTGCGCCATCCTCGTGTGTGAGAGCCTCTTTTTGGAGTTCTACCAAGTACTCCATCTTCTTAAGGTATGAGGATCCTATCTCTGTCTCTTCAAGTCTTTTGAGGGTGCTTAGCTCTAGGCTGAGTCGGAAAAAGAGCTCGTCATGAACCATGTCGAGGTCTATTAGAGATACCCAAGAGCCTCTTTGTGGCAGCATATTCACAAGTCCCTCATCCTGAAGCCTTACCAAGGCATCCCTGATTGGAGATCTAGATACCTTGAGTTTTTGAGAGAGCTCTAGAATAGAGAGTTCTTCGCCGGGTTTGAGATCTAGGTATATTATCTCCTTCTTGATTTTGTCGTAGATGTATTGGCTGTTGAGTGTTCTCACTGTTTCCTGCATAGTCTCTTTTCGCTTTTATCGAGAGCCTCCCAGAGTCCGAGAATATACTGAGAGCCGAGAGCTCTGTCATAGAGCCCGTAGCCAGGCATGGCCACCTCGCCCCAAATTGTCCTTCCATGGTCAGGTCTTATTGGGCCGTCAAAGCCAGTTTCGTATAGTGCCCTTACAATCTCATATAGGTCAAATGATCCGTCAGACGATAGGTGAGCTGCCTCCTCAAAGACGCCGTCTTTAAAGTGGTGGAGGTTTCTTACATGGGCAAAGTGCACTCTTTTGGGAATTGCCCTGATGATATCGGGAAGGTCATTCTTGGGATTTGTTCCGAGGGACCCTGCGCAGAATGTCATGCCGTTAAATGGGGAATCGACCCTCTTCATCAGCTTTAGTATCTCATCTTTGCCAGTTATTATTCTTGGCAGCCCAAATACAGGCCATGCAGGGTCATCTGGGTGAAGAGCCATCTTTATTCCGAATTTCTCGCAGGTAGGTCTTATGGCCTCGAGAAAATACACCAGATTCTCAAAGAGCCTATCATTGTCAATTCCCTTGTATTTCTCAAAGAGCTCTTTTACCTTATTAAGTCTTTCTGGCTCCCATCCGGGCATTACAAAGCCATTTGAGTTTTCGTTTGTCTGGTCAAAGAAGGACTGTGGGTCAATTGAGTCGACTACGCTTTGGTCGTAGGCAAGAACGGTAGAGCCATCCGGTCTCTCTTTTTTCAAGTCGGTTCTTGTCCAGTCAAAGACAGGCATGAAGTTGTAGCAGACAAGCTTGATGTCATTTTCTGCAAGATTTTTCAGAGTTTTGATGTAATTGTCTATATAGTAGTCTCTCTTTGGAGTTCCGATTTTTATATCATCGTGTATATTTACAGACTCTATTCCAGCTATATTGAGACCGCTTTTCTCAACTTCGTCTTTGAGCGCCTTTATTCTCTCTTTGGGCCATATCTCTCCTGCTGGAATATCATATAGGGTGGTAATTACCCCAGTTACACCCGGTATTTGTCTTATCTGCCAGAGTTTGACGGAATCAAATTCGTCGCCAAACCATCTTAGTGTCATTTGCATATATATTTATCTTCCTCGATATATTACCTGCTGATAATATATTAGCATAAAGCATATAACATGAATTTTTGCAAAAAAGAATGGATTTTTGATTTTTGATGTTTAACAAAATACTTTTTTGATATAGACCATTCTTATGCTTGTTAATCTTAAGACTATACTTGATGATGCAGCCTCTAAAGGCTATGCAGTTATTGCCACTAGCGCAGTTAGTATGGAGATGGCGAGATCCATGGTTTTTGAGGCAGAGGAGGAAAAGGCTCCGCTGATTTTCCTTTTGGGCCAGAATATGATGAGGCAGCATGCCTCTGCGGAGCTGATTGTTCCGATGCTTAGAGAGCTTTCTGAGCTCTCTTCTGTTCCAATAGCCATATGCCTAGATCATGGAAACGATGAAGAGAGAATACTCTATGCTATCAAAAACGGGTTTACCTCCATTATGTTTGATGGCTCTCTTCTTCCGCTTGAAGAGAATATCGAGAAGACTCGTCATATAACAGATCTTGCCCATAGGCTTGGCCTCTCTGTTGAGGGAGAGCTTGGGCATGTGGGAGTTGCCATGAAGGGGGATGAGAAGGACACCTCTCTCTATACAAAGGCAGAGGATGCAAAGAGATTTGTGGATGAGACCAAGGTCGACTCTTTGGCCATTGCCTGCGGCACAGCGCATGGCGAGTATCCCAAGGGAATGATCCCTCATATCGCATTTGATGTGATAAAGAGCGTAAAGGAGGCTACTGGGTGTCCAATTGCGCTTCATGGTGGATCTGGATCAGGAGATGAGAACATAATAAAGGCAGTTGAGGCTGGCATTAATAAGGTCAATGTCGTAACTGAGGCCTTTAACGCTGCACGAGATGCCCTTAAGAAGGCTCTGGATGAGAATCCAAAGATGGGCTACATAGAGCTTATGGAGAGAGAAGAGAGAGGAATCAGGGAGTTTTTGAGGCATTGGATATCTCTGACTAAGAGCGCTGGCAAGGCTGATGGCTTCAAAGCTGAGAATAGGCTTACATCTATTAAGTCGACGCTCATAATAACTGAGGACAATTGCTCTTAACTAAATTGAGTCCCTCTATTGACTCTTTTTTTCAATAATATTTCAATATGACCATAACAAGGGTGTTATAGCATTGGCTATTACACCCTTTTCTTAATTGGAGGATGCATATGGAGAGTGTTGCAGACTACTTTGGCTCTATGGTCTTCAATGACGAAGTCATGAGGGAGAGACTCCCAAAAGATGTCTATAAGGCACTTAAGAAGACTATTGCAGAGGGCAAGGATCTTGATTTGAATGTAGCCAATTCTGTTGCTAATGCAATGAAGAACTGGGCAGTTGAGAAGGGAGCAACGCATTTTACCCATTGGTTCCAGCCGATGACTGGGATTACCGCAGAGAAGCATGAGGCCTTTATTTCGCCGGTAGAGGGCGGAAGGGTTCTTTTGGAGTTCTCTGGAAAGGAGCTTATTAAGGGAGAGCCTGATGCTTCTTCATTCCCTTCAGGAGGAATAAGAGCGACATTTGAGGCAAGAGGCTACACAGCCTGGGATCCTACAAGCTATGCATTTATCAAGGATGAGACACTCTGCATTCCAACTGCATTCTGCTCATACTCAGGTGAGTCCCTCGATAAAAAGACGCCTCTTTTGAGGTCTATGGAGGCAATTTCCAATGAGGCAGTGAAGATTCTTCGCCTCTTCGGCAATGAGAATGTAAAGAGAGTTGTGACTACAGTAGGTCCTGAGCAAGAGTACTTCTTGATTGACAAGGAGGACTTTAAGAGGAGAAAGGACCTTGTATATACAGGCAGAACGCTTATCGGAGCCAGAAGCCCCAAGGGTCAGGAGATGGAGGACCACTATTTTGGTCCAATTAAGCCGAGGGTTGCCGAGTTCATGCATGATTTGGATAAAGAGCTATGGAAGCTTGGCGTAAATGCCAAGACAAGCCACAACGAAGTTGCTCCATGCCAGCATGAGCTCGCACCTGTCTTTGCCTCTACAAATATTGCAGTTGACCACAACCAGCTCACTATGGAGCTTATGAAGAAGATTGCAGATAGACATGGCTTTGCCTGCCTATTGCACGAGAAGCCATTTAAGGGCCTAAATGGCTCTGGCAAGCATAATAACTGGTCTATTTCCACAGATAGCGGAATGAACCTTCTGGACCCCGGTGACACTCCGAGGGACAATGTGCAGTTCTTGATCTTCCTTGTCGCAGTAATAAAGGCAATTGACGAATATCAGGACCTGATGAGAGTCTCTGTGGCATCAGCCGGAAATGATCACAGGCTTGGAGCCAACGAGGCACCTCCGGCAATCGTATCTGTATTCTTGGGAGATGAGCTGACAGATGTTCTTGAGTCAATCTCCGAGGGAACTCCGCTTAATGGAAAGACAAAGCAGCAGATGAGCCTTGGCGTTCATGTGCTTCCAAATCTTCCTAAGGATACGACTGATAGAAATAGAACGAGCCCATTTGCATTCACTGGGAATAAGTTCGAGTTCAGAATGCTTGGATCATCATTCTCTGTTGCCGGGCCGAATATCACCTTGAATGCGATTGTTGCCAAGGAGCTTAGCGACTTCTACAAGGTTCTCTCTGGTGCGGATGACCTATACAAGGCTGCAAATGAGCTTATTGCAAAGACATACAAAGACCATAAGAGAGTCGTATTCAATGGCAATAACTACTCAGAGGAGTGGGTCAAAGAGGCAGAGAAGAGGGGACTTGAGAACCTCAAGAGCACGCCAGATGCACTTGATAAGTATCTTGAACCGAAGAATGTCCAGGTCTTCAGCCAGTTTGGCATCTTCAGCCCAGTTGAGATGAAGTCCAGATACGAGATTCTCAACGAAGAGTACTCAAAGACCATACATATTGAGGCTCTCACACTCATTGATATGATCAATAGAGAGGTTCTTCCAGCTGTTGAGTCATACTCAGCAAAGGTGGCAAAGAACGTATCTGTTAAGAGAGCTATTCTTCCAGAGGCAAAGCTTACAGCTGAGACAGAGCTTCTGAAGAATCTTACAGCTCTTGCAGATGAGCTCTATGCGAAGGTTGAGAAGCTTGAGAAGGCTGTCAAAGACTCGAAGTCCCTTGAGGGCTCGGAGCTTGCTCACTATTCAAGGGAGAAGATACTTCCTCTGATGGATGAAGTAAGAGTTCCAGCAGATGGCCTCGAGCTTATTGTCGATAGAGAGGACTGGCCTTACCCAACATATGGAGAGATGCTTTTCTATATTAGTTAATGCATTCATATATAGACTTCCTATAAAACTTCGGGGTCCTCTGGGCCCCGTTTTTCATGCAAAAAAGTATCAACGGGTTCAAAAATAAGCCCTTTGGCCTTCGTCTTTGCTCATAAGAAAAAGAGCAGGAGTATAATTTCCGTATGGGTGTTTCCTCAAAGATCAAAGAGCGTATTCCGCGGCTGGCAAAATTAAAATACAGGAATGCTAAGCGCGTAAGGCTTGCTGATATTCTTCTTGCTCTTATAATGCTCCTTCTTGGAGTAGTGACGATTGTTTTCTCACATCACATATCAAAGTACCTTCATTGGGTTGTAGGGTCTATTTTGTGGCTCTCAGCGATTTTGCTTTTCTTTATCTATTTCCATTACAAGGAATTTGTAGATCCGAAAAATGGAGAGTATATGCTTGCCTGGTTCTTGATAGTAATCGGGGTCTTGGTAGTCTCTGTTCCCTCTAGAAGCATTATCGCAATATCTGTTGCATGGGGTATTTGGTCGATTATCAAATCAGTTAGAGAGCTCAATGAGGAGATTCAGCTTATTAGGGAGAGAAAGAAGGTCTTCTTTAAGACTCTCTTCTCACTGTTTGAGCTTGTGATGGGAACAATTCTTCTCATGGAGCTTACAGATGAGGCTATAGGGCACCATGTGATAATACTTGGCGTGTCCTTTATATCGCACGGAATAAAGGACCTGAATGCGGTCTTCTCAAAGGACTACGATAAAATGGAAACGGTAGCATCAATGCGTGATGGCTTTATGAATGTTATGACTAAGGCCTCTCATGCAGTTGATAAAATGACAAGCGCAATGTCATCAAAATCAAAGGATGTTACTCCTGAGGAGGAGAAGGCATACGATGATGTCGATTCTGAAAATGCGCTTAAATCAGAGCAAAACGAAGGCGATACCCAGAATAAGAATGAAACAACTGGCAAATAAAAAAATGGGGCTCATTCGCCCCATGTAGTATCTATTTATCTCTAATCAACTGGCGAGAAGTCGCTCTTTGCAGCGCCGCAAACGGGGCATACCCAATCTTCTGGAATGTCTTCGAAAGCTGTTCCTGCTGCAATTCCGCCCTCTGGGTCGCCAACTGCTGGATCATAGATGTAACCGCATAGATTGCAAACGTACTTTTTCATAAGTCTCCTCCAAAAACGAAATTAATATACATAGGGTCTTTTGTCAAAAGTTAGAAATTTTTTTTCGAATAAAGGCCTCATTTTATTTACTTAGCAGCTTGTAAAGTAATAGAATCTACATGTACAACGGAGTTCATGGCAGCGCCACGCTCCGTTTTTTTGCAAACACACGCTTTAAGGAGGACCTTATGCAAGTAAATGTCAGTGCTCTGATAATTACTACCGGCTACTTGGTTGGTATGCTTGTTATTGGCTTTATAGTCGGCAAGCTTAAGATCAAGGGAGCAGATGACTACATGGTCGCAGGAAGAAGAATGGGACTCTTCATGGTTGCATTCTCGCTCTCAGCCAATAACATTGGCGGTGGATGTACTACGGGATTGGCTCAGAAGGCCTTTGGCAACTGGGGATTGAGTGCAATATGGTATGTTCTTGCAGCTTCAATAGCTATGATCCCTCTCGCTTTCTTTGCTCCGAAAATCAGAAAGACTCTGGCAGTTACTATTCCTGAGGTTATCGGAAGAAGATATGGCAAGATTTCATCTGGCTTCTCTGCGGTTCTAAATATTCTCGCTCTCTTCTGTCTGACTTCATCTCAGATAGTCGCTTCGGCAACAGTTGTAAACTCACTTACAAACATTCCTTTGAATGTCTGCGTTCTTATTGCTGGAGTAGTTGTTATTCTCTATACAACATTCGGAGGCATGATTGCGGACCAGATATCTGATTTGGTGCAGTTCATAATCATACTTCTTGGTCTTGCTATCGCAACTCCATTTGTTATCAGAGGAGCAGGCGGATGGCAGAGAATATCTGCAGCTCTCCCTGGCGGGCAGCTTTCAATCTCAAAGATCGGCTGGGTTCCAATTATCGGTTACATCTTCAACTATTTCTGCACATTCCTTTCAGGTCCAGAGATGGTTTCAAGATTTGAGTCTGCAAAGGATGAGAAGACTGCGTTCAGAGCATCATTTGTCTCTGCAATTCTAATGGCAGCCATGTCAGCATTCCCAACAATCCTCGGTCTTACAGCTCTTGCATGCAATGAGATGTATGGGTCAAATTTCTCGGCAGCATCTTCAATGATGAGCGTTACAAGTGCATATGCACCTGCTCTTGTCACAGGAATTGTATCTGCTGCAATCATCTCTGCAACGATGAGCTCGGCTGACTCGAACCTCCTTTGTATGTCAACGATGATCATGAATGATATTGTAAAGCCATACTTCAAGCTCAATCTTGATGACAAGAAGACAGTTCTCTGGACAAGGCTTTGCAACGTTATTTTCTGTGCTGTAGCTATGCTGATTGCACTCTTCAATGTTCCAATCGCAACGATGAATACATTTGCATTTGGCATTAGATGCGCTGGTCCGTTTGCTGCATATGGATTTGGTCTTGTTGTTCCAAAGGCAACAAAGCATTCTGGCCAGATATCCATTATCACTGGAACAATTGCATTTATCATTTGGCAGATACTCTCAGGCGGAGACTTCTATCTCGGAATTCTTCCTGTAGTATTTGGATGCGCAGTGAGTGCTCTTACATTCTTTGTTGTAAACGCAATAGAGTGGAAGATGGGTGTTCAGGCAGCTCCATCTGCATATCTTCCAGAGGAAGAGGCTAAGAGGATCGAGAGACCTCAGATGGCCTAGTTTTATCAACTTAATTATAAAGGCTCCTTCGGGGGCCTTTGTTTTTGCTATAATATTAATAGTCTGAATCATGAGAAAAGCACCTGTTCTGGTCATTTTGTCGCTTTTGGTTTTATTTGCCTCTTGCTCAGACGAGGCTAGTAGCCAATATAAGATATGGAGATGCACAAGAGATGAGTTCTCTTCTGCAATGAACATGTTTTCCTCCGGCGGTGTATTTGACTCTGATGTAGGTGAGCTTACAGATAAGCTAAAAAACACATCGACCATATATGTAGGCGATGTGTTCTATTCAAAGAATAAGAAAGCAAGCATAAATTTTAGAACATCAAATGCTATAGATCTCAAGCTCACTGGCTATAGTAAAAATGGATATATAGTTCATCAGTGGAGCAACACACAGTACCCTGATAAAGATGGCGGCAGCAATATAATCACCTGGCTCTACATCGTTATAGAGAATCCAAAGGGTGAGATTGCCACCCTTGAGGGCAGGGGAGATGGCAAGAATAGTCCGACAGAGCTCTATCTCAATGGAATAAGAATAGAGGGCTCAGTCTCCTCTGGCTCTTCAAGATCTGATCTCTGCATCATCTAGATTCTTCTATTTTATTTTCAGAAATGCCTTATATGCGTTTTTGGCAGTAAGTACGTCTTTGACAGATGTGACTTCAAATGGTGCATGCATTGATAGAACTGCAACTCCGCAGTCTATAACCTGCATCCCGTAGTAGGCTGCATATTTGGCAATTGTTCCGCCTCCGCCCACATCGACTTTGGCCATCTCTGCCATTTGATAATCGACATTGGCATCGTCCATGGCCTTTCTGATCTTTGACAGAAATTCTGCGTTAGCATCCGATGCTCCAGATTTTCCCCTAGAGCCTGTGTACTTGTTGAATACGACGCCTTTTCCAAGGAAAGAGGAGTTCTTCTTATCAAAGAGATTGGAATACATTGGGTCATAAGCGGCATTTACATCCGATGATAGCATCAGTGAGTTTCTGAGGACTCTGCTGAGAGTCAGAGATGAATACCTATTTAGCTTATCTAGAACCTCAGCTGTTGCATTCTCAAGGAACTTGCTATCCATTCCTGTAGATCCAACTGAGCCTATTTCCTCTTTGTCTACTATTAGGCAGCATGTTGTTCTAAATGGATTCTCCTCTTCCATCATTGCTTCAAATGAAGTAAATGAGCAGACTCTGTCATCTTGGCCGTATGATAGAATCATTGAGCTATCGAGTCCCATTAGGCGTGCTTTGCCCTCGGGAACTACCTCAAGCTCTGCTGACAAGAAGTCCTTTTCCTCTATATCGTATTTATCTTTTAGGATCTCGAGTATTCTCTTTTTGCCTGCATCTTTCTCTTTCTTATCATTTGCATCATCGTTCTTTTTCTCGTCATAGAGACCGATAAGAAGGTCGAGATTCTCGCCTTCGATAAACTCAGATGCATTCTTCTTCATCTGCTCTTGTGCTATATGTGGAAGAAGATCTGTAATGCATAGGGCATTGTCTCCATCTTCTCCGATTACAATCTCTTTCTTTGTTCCGTCTTTTTTCACCACAACGCCATGAATGGAGAGTGGGAGAGTAACCCATTGGTATTTCTTGATTCCGCCATAGTAGTGGGTATCTAAATATACAAGGCCATCGCTCTCATAGAGTGGATTCATCTTTATATCCAATCTAGGTGAGTCTATATGTCCGCCTAGGATGTTCATGCCATTCTCTATATCGTCTTTGCCTATGTGAAATAGAGCTATGGATTTGCCTTGGTTGTTAAAGTAGAACTTGTCTCCAACATCTATGGTTTTGAGATTGAGGACATCTTGGTATCCATTATTCTCTGCAATTTTGATTATTTGATTAACGCATTCCCTTTCTGTCTTTCCGTTGTTTAGAAACGAAAGATATCTCTTAATAGTGCTATCCATACATCTAAGAATAATTCTTATTGAATGTCGCAACAATAAAAGCGACGCTATTGTTTTGCATCTAAGCTGAGGAGTTTTAGCCTTCTTGCAAAGTTTTCTCTTTGAATCATAGCTTGTCTGTTATTTTATTGAGACATATGAATCTCAGACTGTGTAGAGCATGTTTATTCTTATATCGTACTTAATATAAAAGAAGGGATGCCGAATCCCCGGCATCCACAATGTTAAGTTTTCGATAGACGATAAAATATCTACTATTATTTGA
>CANRIJ010000027.1 GCA_947630635.1 uncultured Spirochaetaceae bacterium
CCTTATCAAGATCAATTACCCCGCTGACTTCAAATACGACAGTTCTTGGACCCTCTGCCTCTAGAGCCTCTCTTAGAGATCCAGGTCCATTTGCATTTAAGTTGGTGACCTTGATGATTCTGCCGTCTAGGCCTCCTCTGGTGTCTGCACCCCATCCCATTGGAGTCATTCCCCAATTTGGAATGTCGTCAGAAAAGAGCAATGAGGAAGCAAAGAGCGTAAATAAGAGCGTAAGAAGTACTCTTAATGCTTTTTTAAATGATGAGTTCTTCAACATTTTCCTCCTATAAAAGATAAAAAAAGTCTAAAGCCTCATCATAGTCTCTTAAAGTGACAGATTAGTGTTTCTATGGACAGTTTTTGTCTATGCAGATGCTGCGACAGTCTTAAGAAATTTTTTGAAGATTATTGTCATTAGCATTATGCCTATGATCATAATAAATGAGAGTGCATTGATAAGCGGACTCACGCCATATCTGATAGATGAGTAGATATAGAGTGGGAGGGTGGAAGAACCGGGACCCGATACAAAGAACGTGATAACAAAGTCCTCGAGCGACATCGTTATAGTTATTAGGAGACTCGACATAACAGCTGGCACTATGGATGGGACTACTACTTTTGTAAGTGTCTTTACCTCACTTGCTCCAAGGTCTCTTGCAGCTTCTACTATGGAGTAGTCAAAGTCATCAAGTCTTGATGATACCAGCATCAGAACAAATGGTAGGTTGAAGGTCGTATGGGCTATATAGATAGTGAATTTTCCAAGAGGTATATTGACTGCCGAGAAGAAGATAAGCATCGATATTCCGATTATGACCTCGGGGAGAATCATAGGCATATAGCTGATTGTGGATATATATGTCTTGCCCTTGAATTGGTACCACTTGATTCCGATTGCAGCGAGTGTTCCCAAGAGTGTTGCAGTGAAGCTGGATGTGAGGGCAATCAAAACAGAGTTGCCAAAGGCTATCCACAGGTCTGGCGATGAGGTGAAGAGCTCTTTATACCACTTCAAAGAGAAGGCTGTGAATGTCGTTCCCTTATCTTCGTTGAAAGAGTAGATTGCCACAACAACAAGCGGTATGAAGAGAAAAAATAGAGTGAGAATCAAAACTATATTGGAGTATGTCAGGCGAGAGGATCTCGAAGGGTAGTATTTTGCTTTTCTCATAGCGCTACGCTCCTTACGCCCTTTGAGTCTTTTGTGCTTTTCTCTTTTATCGGCTTTGCCTGATTGAGCTCTGCATTCTTGCTGCTTGATTTCATCATCCATAGAACTCCAACCATGGATATTGCGGTCAAAACTACAGAGAATGATGCCGATAGAGGCCAATTTCTGGTCTTTTGGACCTGGTCTACTATGATGTTTCCAACCATTGTGGAGTCCATTCCTCCGACTAAGAGAGGAACAGTATAGGATCCGAATATCGGAATGAAGGTAAAGACAAGAGCGGTTGCTATTCCGCTTTTGATGTTTGGAATTAGCACTCTCATGAATGCAGAGAGCTTATTTGCTCCAAGGTCTCTTGCTGCATCTAAAAGAGAGAAGTCAAACTTATCGATTATCGTGAAGATCGGAAGAATTGCAAATGGCAGATACATATATACAAGCACCAAGAGTACCGATCCATGGTTGTAAATAAGCGAGAGCGGCTCATCGATAATATTAAGCGACATCAGAATAGAATTTATGAAGCCGTCTGATGAAAGGATATTCATCCAGGCAAATATCCTTATGAGGCTATTTGTCCAGAATGGGATTATGACCATAGCCAAGAAGAGTGTCTGGTGTTTTGACTTGGCCATTGCGTAGCCGCATGGAATTGCAAGAAATATGCATATGAAGGTGGATACTACGCTAATCCAGACTGTTCTCCAGATTACTCTGAGGAAGTTTGGATTGAAGATCTGAGAGTATGCAGAGAGGTCAAATTCATTTACCACTCCGCCATATAGCCCCTTCTTCATGAAGGAGTAGGATAGAATAATCAATAGCGGTACTACAAAGAAGACAGTGAACCAGATGCCCATAGGGAAGGAGTAGCTTGTTCCAAGAATCGCGCTTCTTTTCTTGTCGATTCTTCTTCCCATCAGTCCTTCTCCTTAACTAGGTATCCATCGACTGCTCTCCATGCAATTGCAACTGAGTCCTTCCATTCGATCTCAGGACCCTCATCTAGATATGTCGTGTGCTGCTTGAAGACTTTTACTATGGTTTTGTTGTCAAGCTCAACATAGAATTTGGACTGGAAGCCAGAGTAGACTGGTTCCTTTACGATCCCATGAAAGAGATTTCGGTGGTGTCCAAGCGATACTCTCTCCTCAGATAGGACTATCTGGATTTTCTCGGGTCTGATTGTGAACTGAAGATGAGACCCAACCTCCTGATCCTCGTAGTCCGTTACCCAGATATCTGCTGCAAGACTTGGGACGCTGACTTTGATTATGTATTCTTGGCTATCTTCATCATATTCTGAGGACAAAACAGTGCAGTCAAAGATATTTGTTTCCCCAATAAAGCGAGCGACAAAGTCGGTTGCAGGAGCCTCATAGATCTCATACGGAGTTCCGATTTGAAGAACCCTTCCATGATTCATTACTGCAATTCTGTCTGAAACCGATAGCGCTTCCGCCTGATCGTGGGTGACATAGATGAATGTGATTCCGACTTTGTCATGTATCTCATCAAGCTCAACTAGGAGGTTTTGCCTTAGCTTTGCGTCCAGTGCCGATAGTGGCTCATCCAAGAGGAGAACCGATGGCTCGTTAATAAGCGCTCTTGCAATTGCGACTCTCTGCTTCTGACCCCCCGAGAGCATATTTGGCTTTTTATGTATATGCTCATCTAGCTGAACAAGAGAGACATATTTTCTGACCATCTTGTCTATCTGGTTTTTTGGTATCTTTTTCAGCTTTAGGGGAAAAGCGATATTGTCATAGACAGATAGGTGGGGAAAGAGGGCATAGGTCTGGAAGACCGTGTTGCTGCTTCTCTTCTCTGGAGGGAGGGATAGGATGTTCTTGTCATCAAATAGCACCTCGCCCTTATCGGGGGAATCAAAGCCAGCTATGATTCTCAAGAGCGTTGTCTTTCCGCATCCCGATGGGCCTAGGAGAGAGAAGAACTCTCCCTTTTCAATCTTCATGCTGACTTCATCAAGCGCCTTGAATCCATCCTCGTATTCTCGTGTGATGTCTTTTACAGTAACCGATACCCCTTTCTTGGGTGTGGCAACCAGAGATTCCAATAATTTCCCCTCCTTGGAATTCAACCAGTTCTTGCTTTTTTAATAAACTGCACGTTTTTTATAAAACAAAAGGGGCTCTAAGTAAACATAAAAAAACCAAAATCGGCAAAATAATTGAGAAAAATATTTCCAGCTAAAATAACTCATTATGAGATAAAGAATTGTATATTGTGTTTTTTGATGATTTGACGTGGTGTTTTTTAGCTAAAGCATTCTTTTCGGTGCTCAATGGGGAATTTTTTCTCATATTTGGGCTTTGGCTCTCGATTTTGTTTTTTTGGCTTTGGCTATGGGCCTTATTTCTGTTAGATTTACACTAGAATGCATATTTGATGAGGAGGAGAATTATGCTTACAAAAGAAGAGCTTGAAAGCTATAAGAAAGCAACTTATGACAAGATGAGAAAAGAGCAGGACGTTATTGAGAAGTCGAATCAGCCTCTTGAGCTGAAAGAAGAGAGAGATGTGATCGACTTCATGGAGAAAGACTGATTCTCTTTTACCGCGAAGCGATAGCTGGATAATTGATTGATAGGGGCGAAAGGCACTGAAGAATTGATTTTCCTTTCTCTTAAATAGTGATAAGAAGCTATCTAATGAGGCGGAAATAAGTTCTTGTGGTTGAACCTTTTCGCTCTTTCTATTATTCTCTTTGCTATCAAATATTTGAGGAGTGAATATGTCCAAATCACATAGAGGCGCAGGAATCAGAGATCAGTTCAATAATGGCAGAGCAGAGTGCCCAGTTTGCCACAGAACTGCTATCAAATGCCTATATGAAAGGGAAATCGATGGAGCAAAGGTAAAGGTCTGCAAGACCTGCAATGCCATGCTCTCCAAGAATAAGTAATGTCCTTTTTCAGAAAGAGCAAAATAGAAGTCTCAAAAGAAGTGAGGGAGATTTACTCATCTCCCTCATTTTCGTATCAAATAGGTCCATCTTATATTGTCTCATCTCCTCAGGAGCTTAGAGACATCATCGAGAAGAACAACAGACCGGTTGTGCTTCTCTTTCCATCTGTTCAGCTCTTTGAGTATCCGCATGAATACGAGAAGGCGCTCTCGATGTGCTCCTTCTTGATAGTTGCAGCCGAGGATGATAGAAAGGAGATCAAAGACTTCGTGAAGAGAATGGAGAGAAAGGTCTTCTCTCCAGTTCAGAAGACAATCAGCGGGGTCTTGATTTCAAAGAGCCAGAGAGAGGCACTCTCTATCTCGTCTTCTATGAATGCCGAAGCCGAGGGTAGAATAATTACGGTTTATTTGAGGTGACGTATGAAGAGTATGACTGGCTATGCCCATAGAAGCTATATTTCAGAGGACTACAAGGTCGAAGTTGAGCTAAAGAGCTACAATAGCAGATTCTTGGAGATTTCCCATTCAATTAGTCCCCATCTACAGAAATATGAGAGTAAAATAGACTCTTTGCTGAAAGAGAGGTTCAAAAGGGGGCATATCGATGTGATTATCAGGTGCAAGGCCTATAAGAGCAGAGTCAAGTATATAGTCGATGATAATCTCGTAGAATCTCTTTCTATGGCTTTTAGAGGGATCTGCAATACAGCAATGAGACTCGATATCTCAAGCGATATTCATCCTAAGCTAAGTGATTATCTCTCCCAAGAGGGAGTATTGGCAATTGAGAAGGATGATGGAGATGATCCATATCTAAGCGGACTAATGGAGGCTCTTGAGGGTGCAATAGAGGATCTTGAGACTGAGCGATGTAGAGAGGGAGAGGGCACAAGAGAGTCTTTATTTTCTCTGGGCGATGAAGTCAAAAGCGCTCTTAAGGAGATTGAGAATAAGGACTCAACACTGGAAGGCCACTACAGGGAGCTTCTTGAGAGAAAATACAGAGAGCTCACTGATAAAGAGGCAGAGGATAGCATTCTCTTTATGGAGGAGCTTGGTGTGATTTTGGTTAAATACTCCATCAATGAGGAAGTCTCTCGTCTCAAGGTGCACCTTGACGAGTACTTCAGGCTTCTTGATGAGAAGGGGCCAGTTGGAAAGCGCCTTGATTTTATCTCTCAGGAGATGAATAGGGAGTGCAATACAATTGCATCAAAGAGCCAATTGGCTGAGATAAATCTTCTTGTAGTAAAAATGAAGGATGCGATAGAGAATATTAGGGAGCAGGTTAGAAACGCAGAATGAGAATAGCAATTTCGGGTCGATCGGGTTGTGGAAATACAACAGTATCAAAGCTTTTGGGTACTATCATGGGGTTTCCTGTGATCAATTTCACGTTCAGGCAGATGGCAGAGGAGAGGAGAATAGACTTCTGGGATTTCTGTGCTTTGGCTGAAAGAGACTTCAATATAGACAGAGAGCTTGATAGGCGCCAGGTTGAGATGGCGATGAAGGAAAAGAATGCAATTCTTGCCTCCCGCCTGGCAATTTGGATGCTAAAAAGCGCTGATTTGAAGGTATATATAGATGTATCTGCAAATGTGAGGGCAGAGAGAATCCAAAGGAGAGAGGGTGGCACTCTTGAAAAGAGGCTTGAGGAGACGCTTTCAAGAGATGAGAAAGACCACAATAGATACCTCGCAATCTATGGCATCGATAACTACGAGTTTAAGAATGTCGCCGATTTGGTTGTAAATGGCGATAATCTCAATCCTGAGGAGATTGCTAAGTTAATTCAGAGAAAGGCTTTAGAGCTTGGCACTTGCTGAGATGGGCATATTTTCTTATAATTCTAAAGCTGTCGACAAGGAGAGCTGATGAAAATTCCACTTGAGAAACTAATAGACAATGACTCAAATGTATACGAGATGACTTGCGTTGCAATCAAAGAGGCCGATATCTACTCTGCTACTGATACTGGCAAGGATATCGAGGCTAGAGGCGACAAGATTGTCTCTGTAGTCTTAACACGCGCTCTCAACAATGAGATTGAATACACAGAGGGCAAATCAAAGTAAGGCTCTGATATTAACTGGCCCAACCGGAGTCGGTAAAACTGCCTTAATCTCCAAATTTCTTTCAAAGGGCTTTGAGATAATAAATGCGGACTCAATTCAGGTCTATAGAGACCTTGATATTGGGTCTGCTAAACCGTCGCTGAGAGAAAGAGAAGAGGTTCCATATCATTTAATTGACTTTATAGATCCAAGAGATAGCTATACGTCAGGCGAATTTGTAAAAGATGCAAAGGCCTTGATGAAAGAGATTGAGATGAGGGGAAATATCCCTGTAATATCTGGGGGGACAATTTACTATCTAAAGGAGCTTTTATATTCACCCTCAAAGGCACCTGTTGCTGACCTGGCTCTTAGGGAAAAGCTCAAAAAAGAGATAAATGAACGCGGCAATGCCTGGGCCTATGAGGAGCTCAAGAAGTGCGATCCGATAAGTGCCAATAGAATACATATCAACGACACATATAGGCTTGAGAGAGCTCTTGAGGTCTACCTCTCATCCTCTCGTCCTCTCTCAAGCTTTGCTCTCTCCTCCGAGCGCTCAGATAACGGCGCTTTTTTGGTAATTGCCCTAGTAAGAGATAAGGATGAGCTAAATAAGAGAATTGAGAGAAGAGTCGATCTTATGTTTGAGATGGGGCTTTATGATGAGGTGAAAGGGCTATTTTCTAAGGGGGCAGACTCTTCTTGGGGCGCTATGAAGGCAATAGGGTACAAGGAGTTCTTGGGCCTAATGGATGGCGAGATGAGCATAGAGAGCCTCAAGGATGAGATAAAGCTCCACACAAGGCAGTATGCCAAGAGGCAGATGACTTTTCTCAGGTCCATTGAGGGAGTTCGCTTTATTGATGCTGAGGATGAGGATGGGCTACTACATGAGCTGAGTCGGTCTCTGGGGGAATGTTGGAATCAGCTCTAGCTCTTTGAACTCATACTTTGGAATTGTGATATCTGTAACGACATACCAGCCTCGCTTATTCCACTTCATATCAAAATCTTCCCAGACCTCGTATTCAAAGACGGCCTCGTATCCCTCCGGCGGCATATACTCATCGTCTTCCTTTTCATATGCATATGGGGTATACCATGTGCCCTTTGCCCGCCATGTATCCTCGTCGACTCTCTCGATCTCATCGAGTATTACGCCATAGACAAAGGCCGATTCCATAATCTCGGGCTTTCCGGCATTTACCCAGTCCTCTGCAATTACATGTGGATTGGACTGCTCATATGCCATTCTTGTCTGCCTTGTGATGTAGAGGTTCATTACTTCGCTGTACTGGGGTATCTCAGCCTTTATTCCATCGTCTATATTCGTGGAATCGAGGTTGCTCTGCCTCTCATAGAATGTCCTTATGATCTCCTCTGGTTCCATTCCGACTGTTGTAGGGGGCTTTAAGAAGACGCTTAGGTAGTATCCGGCAATTCCGCATGCTGCAATGACAAAGGCGGCAATTAGGATGATCAGAGTTCCCTTCACTCTCCAGAAGTTCTTCCTCTCTGCCTCTTTTTTTGCCTTTGAGAAGAATGCGTCTATCTTTTCAGACTCTCCCAGCTTTATTTTAGACTCTTCTTCGCTTCTGTTTTCAAGGTTCCATACGAGGCCTGATGAGCGTGATAGAAACCAAGTTAGAGCCTTATTTGGCTTGAGGTTTCCGCTGATGTCCCTCATGTTCTTCTCACTTGCGTCGAGTATCAGGTCAATAAAGCCCTCAGTCTTCTTATCGAGTCCTGAATAAAACCATGAAAGTGGTATCTCCTTAAATCCTGATTGCCTTACTTCCTCTCTCTCAAATGGCAGCTCTCCAGTAACAGATAGATATAAGAGCTCTCCCATCTCCTGAATTAGCCTAAAGCCGAGTGGGGAGTCTCTTTTAATGAGCGCAAGTACATCTCTTCGCCTCATCTCTCCGAGTCTTGATATTGCAATGAGGTCTCCCATATCTGGAGGGAGCAAAAGCACCTTGTCATCCTCGAAGATGTAGATTCTGTAGAGTGGGAAGATACCATTCTCCAGATTCAGAAACTCTTTGTCCGAGCGCTCAAGACCATATGAGAGCTCATCTATTATATATAGGGCTTTTTCTCTTTTGAGGTCTTTAATTGCATCTATATGGGTGATATTGCACTTCTCGAAGTATATGTAGAGCTTCTCGTCGTCTTTAATAACGCCCTTCCAGCTGAAAGAAGAGATCTCCCTTCCATCTATTATCTTTCCAAGCATTCTCTCGCCTTGCAGAAGGTGTCTTGGAATATCGGCATTCTCATCTCCGATTATGATTGCAGAGTACTCTTTGCCATTTACCTCAATTGTTGTTATATCCTGATCGTACTGACACATATCTATACTTTGTATAATGCACCGTGTGCAACTTCTTTGTCATTAGATAGGCTCTTTTCGATGAGTACCCATCTTCCTTTGATAAGTCGATTTGATAGCTCTATTAGAGGAGCTGCCAGAAAGGGAGCCTCGTTTTTCTCGAACTTGTCTAAGAGCCTCTCTCCTGAGAGTATGAAAGAGACGCTTTTATCAGCTGATTGTGTCATCTTGTCTGTCTTATAAGTGAGGTTCCCCATGATGATAAGGACAGTCTTTTCGTCAATAAGCGGTTTTAATAGAGTCTCCGCTCTTTTGATATCTTTGGCGCTCTTTATCTGGGTGAAGACGACTTTGGTATCAACAGAGCCAAAGTGCGATCTTAAAAGCGGAAGCAGAAGCTCTCCTCCCGGCTCTTCGTCTCTATACACAGATCCATCTTTAAATGGCCCCTTATTTACTTTTATTATTCCAATCTCGCTCTCTATTTCAGATTCGGGATATGAGAAGAGCACCTCTTCTTTGTCTTCTATGAGATTCTCTCTATGAAGAGGCGAGAGAATGACTATTTTGGATCCCTTTTTTATATGGGAGAGTACCTCCCTATAGAGTGGGAGAGCCCATTTAATGGGACAGATTGGAAGAATGGCGCTCTTGAGAATGCTCTCTCTTTCCTCGATACCTCTTGTATAGCTTTCCAGGCTCTCTCTATCGTCTTTGTAGAATATCTTATTGAATCTGAGACTCGTCATAGCCTTTTTCCAAGAGCTCCTTTATTCTCTCCTCATCGAGCGTTGCTCTGAGGTTCTTTTCTCTAGTTGGTATTATAAGTCCCTTTTTGGCGTCTTTTACCCTCTTGAGGTATTTGACCTCAGTGTAGTAAAGGTCAGCGCTCTTTGCCTTTCTTCCCTTTGAGAAGAAGATTGCGGCCATTGCGCCATCGAGAAGCACCTCAAGGGGAACTGATTTGTCCTTTCGTCTCTTTATTATCACATAGCCACCCTGCCAGTCTCTGGTGTGTATCCAGATATCCCATGACTTTGCTATGCGTCTTAGAATCTCGTCATTCTCATTTGCATTTCTTCCAATGTATATCTCGCTTCCATGAGAGACTATTCTGACTCCAGGGTAGTCCTTTTCCTCTCGCTTATCCTCATTTTTGGCCCTTTCTAGGACTTTGTAGGAGGTCTCATTCTCAATGAGGCGAGAGTAGTATTCTCGCCTTCTCTCTAGGCGCTCCTTTACTGAGTCTCTCTCAGAGAGGGCCATCTCATATGTCTTTTTGTCTCTTTTGTATTGAGAGTAGAGCTTTTCAAGGTTTCCAGCAGCGTCGAGCCTCTTGTCCAGTAGAATCAGAGTTCCATTGAGCTCTATATGGTCCATTCCCTTCTGGACTACAGAGAGGTTCATTTTCAGAAGGTTTGCCTCTATTAGTATTTGATCGAACCGGGATGTCTTCTCGATTCTCTTTTCGATAGAGGAGAGTGAGGCTTCTAGTGCGCTGAGCTCTTTATCCATCTTCTTTTCGAGGGTGGCCTTAAGAGCATCGACTCTGTTTTCGGTGGAGCTTTTCTCTTCGTTTCTGTCTATGAAATCATTGAATGAGGTGGATTTATCCCATTCACGTACTTCATAGTGCCTATCTCCCTCGCTATCTCTACGTTCAATGAAGACTCTGTCGCCGATTCTCTCTCCTTCGGTCTTTCTCCTGTACATCGCCTCAAGAATCATAGAGTCCTCTGATAATATGAATATGTTTGCCTTTGAGCCAGAGAAGAGGCGAGTGAGCATCATTATCTTCTCATTTGGGCTTTCAAGCCTGAGGAGAAATGCCCTGTCATAGGGCAGCTGCTCTACGCTTGTAATTCTCTTTCCGACTAAGTGCGATCTAAGGTATTGTCCGAATCTCTGAACCACCTTTGTCTTCTCTCGAATCCTATTTGTTCTATTTACTCTTGACTCTTTGGTGCCTATTTCAAAGTACATGAGCCATGCCTTCTCATCGTTATTATAGAGAGATAGCGTGAATGCATGGGTTGAGTGCTCTGTGGTCTTTTGTATGAATGAGCCCTTAAGAGAGAGTTCAGAGAGAATCAGCTCCAGCTCTTTCCAGTTAAGCATCTTCCCTCCTTAGGGCGCTATCGATTTCCGACGCAAGATAGAAGGAGCCAGTAATGAGAATGTCTTTCTTTTTTGAGAGAGCCCAGGAGATTGCCTCTCTTGGCTTGGGAATTTTTCTGTATTCTGAGCACTCTTTTGCCCATTTTTCGCCGATAGAGTATATCTCGTCTATTGGGGACTTTTTGAAGGAGCCGGTTCCAGTTACTGCGATTCTTTTGAAGTGGGGAAAGAGAATCGATGTTATTCTCTCTATGTTCTTTCCCTCTGTAAGGGAGAAGATCAGAGTCAGGTCTCTGTATTTCTTCTCCTTTTCTATAAAGAGAATGAGATTCTCTATAGAGGAGGGAGTGTGGGCTCCATCGATTATGAGATTTAGATTATCTAATTTCCTTATTTCGAATCTCGCTGGGAGGTTAATGCTGAGATTGAGTCTATCGCCTTTCTTAATCAGTCCCATTTTATAGAGAGAGAAGAGGGCAAGGCGTCTATCCTCTTCCTCTTTCTCAGAGAGTGTATCAGAGTTAGAAGGTCTGATTTCATTCCAGCTTGAAAGCATATAGAGAGGGCTCTCCTTCTCTTTTGCTATCTTTTCGATGACGCCTAAAGCCCTTTCATCTATGTTTGATACAAAGACGGGAATTCCCCTCTTTATAATGCCGCCCTTTTCATAGGCTATTTTCTCAATTGTGTCTCCAAGGATATTCGTATGCTCAAGCTCTATCTCGGTGATTAGAGTGTAAATGGGAGTCAGTGCGTTTGTCGCATCGAGCCTCCCTCCGATACCAGTCTCTATGACTGCGTATTCGATTTTTGCTTCCCTAAATAGAACGAGGGCATATGAAAGATACATCTCAAATGTAGTAGGGCTCTTTGGGCCATACTCCTCAGGGATCTCGAAGCCATTCATTCTTTTCTTGATTTCATCAAGAGCCTCTGAGTATTCCCTGTCACTGAAAAAAAGGTCGACATAAGAAAATCTCTCTCTTATGTCATATACATGAGGGGAGAGAAAGAGGGCAGTCTTATGTCCCTTCTCGGAAAGTGCCTTTGCAATTAGGTATGAGGTTGTTCCCTTTCCCTTTGAGCCCGCGATATGTATTGTCTTGAAAGCCCTCTCTGGATGACCGAGTCTATCCAGTATCATTCTCATTCTATCAATTCTGTTTTCCCTAAGCGCCTCATGCTTCTCTTTGGGATAAAACGAGTCAAAGTATTCAGATAGAATTCTGGTGATATCGGGCATCAAATAGATTCTATATTCAAAAGAGGACTTTGTTAAATGGAGAGAAGATGTAAATAAAACTTGACATTTTCTAAATTGAGAAGATATCCTCTATATGTAAATAAAACTTTACGTTGGAGGATATTTATGGAACGCGAGGAAATACTTGAAAGAGCAAAGAAAAGGCATCCAGTAGGGGAGAGCGAGGACAGGGGACTCTATAAGAGCCTTAGAATATCACTTATTGCAGTTGGCTCTATTGCAGTTCTAACTATGATCTTCTTGGGCCTTATCAGGAATTTCACAGGACTCTACTTTATCGGATTTCTATGCATGCTTTGGGCATCGGTTTTCTATTTTCTGCAGTACTCAGTTGCTAAGAGGCGCTATTTTGGAATAATTCTTGGCGGGGTGCTCTGTCTTCTTGGAAGTGCAACTTATCTTACATTTGCGCTGTTATTCTCCTTTGGAGTCCTCTCAAGATGAAAAATACTCTAATTCTGAAAAACAGACTTAAGGAGGTTCGAATTGAAAGGGGCCTTACTCAAAAGGAGCTTGCTGAGCTTGTCGGAACAACAAGGCAGACTATTATCTCTATTGAGCAAAGCTCCTTTAACCCATCTGCGAGGCTTGCGCTTCTGCTGTCAATTGCCCTCGAGGCTAAATTCGAGGATCTATTTTACTTTTAGCGCTATTTTCTGAGTGCGTATAGAAGGGTAACGTTTCCTCCGCAGGTCATATTAAGGTCGCCGCTTGATCTAAGATCGTGCCTTTCAGTCTCTCTGTAGTCACTGACGCCATCTCTAAGTAGCCTTCTTGCCTTATCGATTGCATTTTTCTCAAGAGCGCCTCCACCAATGGTTCCTATAAGACTCTCTTTGGTGACAAGTATCTCAGACCCGACTGAGCGTGGCGCTGAGCCATGCTTTTCAAGAATTCTAATTGATATCCCTATCTCTGAAGCTGCTCTCTCAAGGAAATCGTCACTTAGCGTATATACATCCCTATGGGAGCGGAAAAGAGAGATTATCTCAGCTATGATGGATACTGCAATCTCCTCGGGAGTAACTGAGTTGATATTGATTCCAATAGGAGAATGAACGCCTTCAAGCTCCTCACTCTTAAAGCCCTCCTTTACTAGGGAGTCAAAGAGCGCTTTAACCTTTGATTTTGAGCCAATCATGCCAAGATATTGATATGGGCCGTGGTTAAGACACCACTTGAGTGCATCTCTATCCCATCTGTGGCCATGGGTCATTATTATGTAATAAGGCGAGTCAAATTGAGCGTCGCTATTAAAGAATTCTCTAAATGAGGGCGTTAGTATCCTCTGGGATTTTGGAAAGCGGCTCTCATTTAGAACGCTCTCTCTTTCATCGATGTATGTCGTTCTCATGCCTTGAAGAGACGCAAGGTCATAGAGGGCCTTACCAACATGGCCTCCTCCAAAGACAACGAGGTGAGGCTCCTTTGCAATGTACTCTACATAGCTATTTTCCCTCTCAACTTCATCTCCAAAAAAGAGAATATCGCCCTGATAGAGCCCCTCTTTTAAGGTAGACCTATCTGTCAGTCTCTCGACACTTCCTCTCTTTAGTGCATTTAAGAGTGCGCTATATATTTCTGCCATAGTGAGATTCCACTCCTCGTTTTATAAAAGCCGCCACTAAGGGGCGGTCTTTTTGATGCTTCTTCTACGGATTGAGTATCTCTTCAGCTCTATCATCAGTTATATCCGAGCTATAGGCGAGAGAGTAGTACTCCTTTAAAAGAGATTTGATGTCAACATCCTCATATAGATTTGGGTATAGTGTCTTTCCTGACCAATAGAGTCCCAAAGTCATTTGGATTGCAGGAGGTGTATCAACAAGGCTATAAGGGACATATGGGACAATAAAGACATTCCCATTCTTTACAGCGCTTAGGCTCTCCCATAGAGCGCTTCTCATCACATTCTCATAGGCTGCTTTTGATGAGACTAGAATCACATCGGGGTCCCAAAGATACAGAGACTCCATATTTACTGTCGCAGTGCTCTTTGCGTAGCTCTTTGGAACGGCATTTACTCCTCCCGATAGCTCTATTGCCTCAGTATGGAATGAGCCCTCTGGATAGGAAGTGAGTCCGTCATCTGATGTTGTGTAATAGAAGGTTTTTGGATTTGCTATTCCCTCTCTTGCCTCACTTGCCTTATCAAGTGCTTTTTTTGCGAACTCTGAAAGCTTTTGAGCTTTCTCGCTCTCTCCAAGTGCCTCTCCAAGCTTTATGAACATGTCTGGGAAGGTCTCAAGAGTGCCTTCAATAAAGACTACGGGGATATTAAGCGTATTCTGGAGAGCATCCAGGTCATTTATCATATCCTCTTTTGTGCCTTTGACCTGGCCGATATCGACAATGATCTCAGGACTAGCGGCCATAACAGCCTCTTTGTTCAGGTCTGCCTTTGCGCCGTAGTAGGCTCCAAAGCGTGGAAGGTCAATGGTATAAGGAAGAAATTCCTCTGCGCCCTCAGGAGAGAGATTAGAG
>CANRIJ010000028.1 GCA_947630635.1 uncultured Spirochaetaceae bacterium
GCTTTTTTGGGGCAGAGGACTATAAGAGCCTAAAAAGAGAGTTTTCGACAACGCTCCTATTTGGACTCTTCTTTTCGCTCTTCATCCTTGTTCTGGGCCTCTTTGTCTCAAGGCCGCTTCTGAGGGCTCTCAATGTTCCTGAGGAGATACTCTCCATTTCCACCTCGTATCTGAGGATTATATTCATTGGAACGCCATTTACCTATTTTTACAATGCTCTATCCTATGCGATTAAGAGCGTTGGAGACTCAAAGACACCGCTTAAGTTCCTTGCCGCCTCATCTATTCTGAATATAGTCTTGGATCTTATTCTGATTGGCTATTTCGGCTTTGGGGTAATTTGCTCCGCAGTCACTACTGTAGTTGCCCAATTTCTCTCTGCGTTCCTGTGCTTTGTCTACATCTATGTGAAGATTCCTGTAATAGCGCTTGGTAGCAAGGAGTTCAAAATAGACGGCCCTCTATTGAAGAAGACTCTCTCATATGGCTCAGTTACTGCGCTTCAGCAGTCTATACAGCCCATATGCAAGCTTTTGATTCAGGGCTCGATAAACACACTCGGAGTCGATGGAATGGCTGCATACAATGCAGTTAGCAAGGTCGATGATTTTGCATTCACTCCTGAGCAGGGCATTGCTCAGGGCATAACCACCTTTGTCGCTCAGAATGAGGGGGCTGGAAAGAGCGAGAGAGTAGTAAAGGGCTTTGGAGTCGGAATGCTCTTAGAGTGCATCTATTTTGTATTCATATGTCTGGTATCGCTTCTTCTGAGGCGTCAGATAGTGACTCTATTTGTTTCCGGATCTGAGCTCGGGGTAATAGATATCGGCTCAAGATACCTCTTTTACATGTCGTTTATGTACATATTCCCGGCACTCACAAATGGCATTCAGGGCTTTTTCAGGGGCATTGGAAGGATGTGGGTAACCCTTGTAAGCACATTTATCCAGGCATCTAGCAGGGTGGTCTTCGTGACTCTTTTAATAGGAAGGCTTGGCATTGTCAGCGTCATAGTCGCCTCTGTCATAGGCTGGGTTCTAATGCTTTTGTTTGAGGTTCCCCTCTATGTCAGATATGTGCTCTTAAAACGCAGAAAAGAGAGTCTTCAAAGTGTTTAATTAAATTCTCCTATTTTGTAGAATAGGCTTACTCATTTTTAGGAGATGTTATATGGATTTCAAAGGATCTAAGACAGAGGCCAACCTCAGAGCTGCATTTGCAGGTGAGAGCCAGGCTAGAAACAAGTACACCTATTTTGCATCAAAGGCCAAGAAAGAGGGCTATGAGCAGATCGCAGCGCTCTTTTTGGAGACTGCTGACAACGAGAAAGAGCATGCTAAGCTCTGGTTCAAGTATCTCGAGGGCGGAGACATCAAGTCTACAGCCGAGAATCTCAAGGAAGCTGCAGCTGGAGAGCACTACGAGTGGACAGATATGTACGATGACTTTGCCAAGACAGCAGAGGAAGAGGGTTTCAAGGAGATTGCAGCTCAGCTCAGAGGCGTTGCGGCAATCGAGAAAGAGCACGAGAAGAGATATCTTGCTCTTCTGAAGAACGTTGAGGATGGACTGGTATTCTCCAAAGACGGAGAGGCTATCTGGAAGTGCAGAAACTGCGGCCACATCGTAATTGGCAAGAAGGCACCTGAGATTTGCCCGGTTTGCCATCACCCAAGAGCATATTTTGAGGTGAGAGCAGTAAATTATTAAACAGTTGGCTCATATTTAGGCCTTTATTTGAAGAGGTGTTTTCTCTCTGTTCCTTTTTGGTTGTATTATTAGGAAAAGAGGAAACCCCTCTTTTTTAATTTGCAATAGGAAGGAGAGACGACTATGGAACTTAAAGGCTCAAAGACCGAGAAGAACCTGATGACTGCTTTTGCCGGCGAGTGCCAGGCAACAAACACATATCATTACTATTCAACACAGGCCAAGAAGGAAGGCATGGATCAGATAGCTGAGCTATTTGAGCTTACTTCTGGAAACGAGAGAGCCCATGCAAAGCTTTGGTTTAAGCTTTTGCAGGGTGGAGATGTAAAGTGCACTGCGGACAATCTCAGAGCAGCCGCCGCTGGTGAGAATTACGAGTGGACTGATATGTATATCAACTTTGCCAAAGAGGCAGAGGAAGAGGGCTTTGTCAGAATCGCTAGTATGTTTAGAGGCGTTGCAGCTATTGAGGCCGAGCACGAGAAGAGATTCTTAACGCTTCTGAAGAACGTCGAGGACGGTCTTGTATTCTCAAAAGAGGGCGATATGGTATGGAGATGCAGGGAGTGTGGACACATTCACATTGGAAAGAGCGCACCAACAGTATGCCCAGTATGCTCTCATCCGCAGTCTCACTTTGAGCTGATCAGCCAGAACTACTAAAATACTCACCAAAATAAAAAGGGGCACCTGGAATGATTCCAAGGGTGCCCTTTTTTGATGGTGATTTTTATTTTTGTATTATCTCTTTATTGATGTGCTCTTTGATCTCGTCAATTCTCTCTGGAGGAAACTGAGATCCAAATTGAGTGACAATCTCTCCCGATAGATAAGAGGCGATTCTTCCGCTTATCTCAATGTCGTACCCCGATAGATAGCCAAAGAGAAAACCAGCTGCATAGGTATCACCTGCACCAGTGGTATCAAGGGGCTTTGATGTCCCATAGAGTGGGATCTCATATATCTTTCTGTGGTCTGATATAAACGATCCCTTCTTTCCGTTTTTAACAATTGCGATAGGGCAGAGCTTTCCCATGGAGCGGCAGCATTCGTATGCATCGTAGTTGTCAAATAGAAAGCGCGCTTCCTCGCTATTTGCAAAGACTATATCGCAGTAGTTTTCCAGGAGATTTAAAAAAGTCTGTCTATAGCGCCCAACGGCAAATGGATCTGCCAGGTCAAAGGCAATGAGTCCCTTCTTCTCTTTAAATATGTCCAATACCTTCTTTACTGCATTCTGCTGGCACTCTGTGTCCCACATATAGCCGGTGAAATAGAAGAGGTCTGCGCTCTTTGCGCTCTCTTCATTCACGTCCTCGGGGCTAAAGAGCCTGTTAGCGCCGAGGTACGTATTCATAGTTCTCTCTTTGTCTTTTGTGAGAAGTATGATCGATGTTCCGGTAAGGGCATCCTTTGTTACGCATTCATCGATTACGCTGCACTCTCTGAGTCTCTTTCTATAGGTCTCCCCAAGAGCATCATTTCCGACTCCTCCTGCGAGAGTAGAGGGAATTCCAAGGCTGGTGAGTGTCACCATCGTATTTGGACAAGAGCCGCCTGGTGAGAACTTTATGTCTTTGTCTTTTGTATATTCTATTATCTCTTTTTGCTTTTCTTCGTCGATTAAAAGCATTGTTCCCTTATTGAGTGAGAGCTTCTTTATGTCTTCGTCCTCTATATTGCAAAGATAGTCAATCAGGGGATTTCCAATGCCGTATACATGAGCCATATAAGGTATTATATATTAGCTCTTTCTGCTTGGCAAAAATGGTTATACAGAGCCTAATTCTTTTTGTAGCAAGGGAATGCAAATATTTTACCTGAAAAGTTTTCCACAGGTTTTCCACATTTTGAATTTTGATGTGGAAAAGTTTGGGGGAAATCTTTCTGAAACGCGAGGGAATTTAGTGGAGGAAGAAATAAAAATCTAACTTAAATTTTTATTATATAAAGAATTATTTATTGTTACCCCTTGTTGCGTATTAAATAATAGTTATATAATTTTTAATGTAAAAATCATTAATTGGATGATGGGGAAAACTTGGTTTTCCATTAGTTTTCCCCATGTTTTTCACACCGGATTTTTGCTTTTTCCGATGAGCTAAGTTGCCATGTTATAGAGACTTATAGAATATTTGGGGTTTTTCTCATGGGTGTGGAAAACTCAGTCCAGATCTTCATGGTAATTTCTGACCTCCTTGAATAGCTCTCTTATGTTTCCCTCCCATTCTCTTTTGAAGAATGGGGTGAAATCCGTGATCTTGTTCTTTGTCATGGAGTGGGTTCTCTCGAAAAATGATACGAGTTCTGGTATGTCATCCATTCTCTCCCTCAAATCTGGCATGGTGAGTTCTCTCTCTGCGATTCTGTAGTAGAAGTCCTTTCTGAGTTTTCCACGCCTAACAAGGGTATCTAGGGGAACATTGCTTGCTGTGATGACTCTGAAGGAGGACTTTATCTCATTATCGTCTCCGATTGTCCTATAGACGCCCCTCTCGATTGTATCGAGCATGATCTCCTGTGTATGAAGAGATAGATTCTCAATTTCATCAAGGAATATAGTTGTGCCATTTGCTCTCTTGAGGTAGCCCTCTCTTGTCTCTCTTGCATCTGTATAGGCGCCTCTTTTGTGACCAAAGAGGTTGCTCTCTGCAATTGCTCCCTCACCTATGGAGCCGCTATTCACGTAGACCATCTTCGATTTCTTTCCAGATAGGTGGTGGAGTCTATGGGCTGCAAGCGTCTTTCCCGTTCCTGTGCTTCCAGATAGGTGAACTGGATATTCTTTGGTTGCGAATTTAGCAATCTTATTCTTGATGTCGACTATCTTATCTGTAGAGCCCACTAGCATCAGCGAGGTATCCTCTTCGTCTCTCTTGTCATGCATAATCAGGTCCATGGAGTATGCAGATAGCTCTGATGGTGTAATATCCCTATTTAGATAGATTGTTCTGTAGTCTCTCTTGTAGGGATAGAGTTTTTTGTCCTTCTCTTGGAAGACTATTAAGTTGATGTTTTTGTCAAAGGCGGATATAAAGCGCTGAGCCCTCTCTTTTGATTTGATATCCAAATAGATGACATCTGTTTTGTAGAGATTCATATCAAAAGCCTTTTTTGGATCAGTTAGGATAGTCAGTGGCTGAAAGAGTATATCCGATCTTAAGACTCTTTCCATGGAGCCATCATCAGTAATCAAAATATGGTGCATTATTCTCCTTTTTTAAAAAGACCTAGTATTGCCATTTCACTCCCGATCTCTCTAAATAAAATGCGACATAGCTTGGAGAGTGTATAGCATTTTAGTGTGTAAATATTTCCTAATTCCTTATAATGGAAAGTTTTATAAAAAATTTACAAGTATTTTTCCATTATTTTCTGTTATAGGGATTTTATTTCACAATAGTATCTTTGCTTTAAATATCAAGCTTAGCCCTGTATAAGAGTCTGTATAGAGGAGGCTACATAGACTGCCGCAGTCTCTGCTCTGAGGATGTTCGTATTAAGCATGACTGGCCTAAAGCCTCTTTCTATTGCCTTAAGCGCCTCATCTTCTTCAAAGCCGCTTTCAGCTCCTATGATGGCGTAGACTCTGGTCTTTATATCGGCTCTTTCAAGCGCCTCTTTTAGGCTCATGGTACCAGAGAGGGGATTTTGGTGGAGTATAAGCGATATATCAGAGTCTGACTCTAGAGCTTTTTCAAACTCTATCGGTCCGATTATCTCAGGGTGCTCTGCGCCTGATTGCTGAACAGCCTCCCTTACTATGCTCATGAGCCTCTCCATATCGTGCGCTTTGATCTCTTTTTCTGAGAGCGCTGTCTTTATCAGGACTATTTTTCTTATGCCCATCTCAGTAAGAGATCTGATTGTTTTTTCGTATTTTCTGTTTTTGGTGATTCCAATTGCGATGGATATATCGGCAAAGGGTCCCTTGTAGCTTGAGAGCCCATCGAGAAGAAGAGACTCATACTCATCTGTTATCTCGAGCTTTAGAGTCTCTTTGTCCATAAGTGTGGCTTTATAGAAGACTCCATTCTTGTCCTTTGAGGCAAAGACGGCTCCCAAAGAAAGGCGCAGTACCCTCTTTAGGTAGTGCGCCTCGTCTTTTGATAGTATATATGGTGAAATAGCCTCTTTTTCCAGCAGAAAGACTCTCATAGAGAGATTATAGGCTATTTCATGCTATTTATAATCTCTATTGCCCTTTTAAGCTGGATATCGAATTCGGGGTCTGTCAGCGGTCTCTCTCCATATGGAAGCGAAAAGTAGTATTGATTCTCAATCAGGAGCTCCAAGAAGAGCTCTGGCAGTCCGCTATCCTTATAGAGCTCTGCAAAGGCCTTGATATTCTCCTTTGTATACTCTGGATGCTCCTCTAGGTATGGGTTCAGTTTGTCATCTTTCATAAACTCGATGTATGCCTCTCTGATCTCATCGGTGTTGAAGTCTGGCATTTTGACCTCATAGTCAGGCTCTATTCCATTATTGTGTATATCCTTTCCGCTTGGTGTTAGATAAGAGGCTGTTGTTATATTGAGGTACCCATCCAAGAATGGGATTACCTCTTGGACTATTCCCTTTCCAAAGGTCTTCTCGCCAACGACAATGGCCCTTCCATTGTCTTTTAGGGCTGCTATGAAGATTTCGCTTGATGATGCACTTGTGCCATCTGCAAGAATGACAATTGGAACACTCTCATCGATTACATGGTAAGCGGTTGCTGTAAATAGGGTATCGTTCCTATTTGAACCCTCTTTGTATTTTGTGGTGAGGATGGTTCCTCTCTCAAGGAACATGTTAGCCAGCTGTGTTGCCTGGGTAACAAGTCCTCCGTAGTTTCCCCTGAGATCGAGAATATATCTATCTGCTCCCTGGCTTTTCAGCTCATTTATGGCGTTTAGGACATTATCGGAGGTGGAATTGGTGAATTCGCTAATCATTATGTAGCCTATATTGCCATTTATGAGTTCCCACTCTGCACTAGGGGTCTCGATAAGCTCTGGAGTGAGGTTAAAGTCAATCTCCTCATCTCCCCTCATGATTGTCACTGTTACAGGCTTTCCAATCTCGCCTCTGAGGATCTTCGATACCTCTGTATTCAAAAGTGGAGCTACATCCTCCCCGTTTATGCTTTTAATCATATCGTTTGGCTTGATGCCTGCTCTGTCGGCGGGACTTCCAGAGAATACATCCGATATTATCGCCATATAGGTCTTTGGGTCGTTCTCATCGATATAGCTGGGGTCTAGCTTGGTGAATGTGATTCCGATTCCTCCATAGACTCCGGAGCTTGATTCTTGGAAATCATCAGCCTGGTCTGGTCTGATAAAGTATGTGTACTGGTCTCCAGTGGACTTTAAGAGAGCTTCGATCAAGAGATATTCAAGCTCACTCTTATCAATGTCATAGAGTCCATTCTTGTCTACGAATCCGTATAGATTCGTAAGTGAATATAGGATTTCAGTTAGTGTGGGCTCGCTTGTCTCATTTACTGTATTGGCAAGAGTCCCATTTTCTGAGTAGCTGTAGTTGTAGTTGTTGTATGTCGGGTATGGCAGAGCTGGTGCAATATACTCTTTTGTAGGCGCTGAGAATAGCGGCATCAAAAGGATGACTGATATAAAAAGCAATGTAATTAGTCTCTTCTTCATAGTCACAATGTTACCTGTTTAATTATGAAAATTCATTTTTGTATTATGTTGTGTTCATGAAGAATTATACAGAGCGTGTCAATTTGGTCACATTCTATTTAGGATGCTGCTAATTCCTTATGGCGCAAATTATTATTTGGCTTTTTTAAAAGAGGCGCCATTTTGCTTTTAATTGCTTAAAGAGCCTAGATTCAATAGACTCAGAGTATGGCGCTCTTTATCGATTATCCATCGTGGATCAGTCCATTTGTAATCCCTGGTGTTCCAATCAGATGGTATTCATTGATGTATATAGTGGCATTTGCCTTTGCCTACGTACTTTTTAGATATGAGTGCAAGCATGATCGAGTTATTAAATTCTCTGCCGCAGAGTCCCAGAATCTATTTTTCTGGGGTATTCTGGGGCTTTTAATTGGAGCAAGGCTGGGATCCTGCTTCTTCTACTCTGACTGGAGATATTACCTTACTCATCCATGGATGATATTCTGGCCATTTCAGGATGGGCACTTTGTGGGCCTTCCCGGAATGAGCTACCATGGCGGACTCATAGGGCTTATTCTCGGGGTCTTTATCTATACAAAGGTCAAAAAGGAGTCTTTTCTTCTAATAGCAGACCTTCTATCTGCCGCAATACCTTTAGGCTATACATTTGGCAGGCTCGGGAATTTTATCAATGCAGAGCTCTATGGAAGAATAACCTCATCTCCAATAGGCATGCTCTTTCCCTACGCTGAGCCGGTTAGCACCTCAGTAGAGTCTGTGAGAGGGGTTGCCGATGCCCTGGGCTATCAGTATGCGGTGGGGGATATGATCAATCTCCCAAGATTCCCCTCCCAGCTTTTTGAGGCATTCTTTGAGGGCATAGTCCTCTTTCTCATTCTCTGGTTTGTCATAAGAAAGCTTAAGATAAGACGCGCCTGGGCAAATGGAGTAGTACTCGGCTCCTATCTGATTGGATATGGAACCTTTAGATTCTTCATAGAGTATCTAAGGCAGCCCGATAGTGATATTGGGTATATTCTAAAGTGGGGAGGCTCAGAGGATGTATTTGTCTTTGAGTCTCTATTGAATATATCAAAGGGGCAAATTTATTGCCTAATGATGGTATTGGCAGGCATTATAATCATAATTGCTGTCTCCTGCCTGAGAAGACATAGGCTTAAAACTGAGAGAGAGATGGCAAAGACTATAAAGAGGGGCGAAAGTGATAGAAGATCGACTAAGAAAGCTAAGAAAGGAAATGCAAAAAGAGGGCATTGATGCCTTCGTTGTCACGGGTACTGACCCTCACATGGGAGAGTATGTTGCTTCCAGATGGAGGACAAGGGAGTTTATAAGCGGCTTTACAGGCTCTGCGGGAACGGTCATTGTCACCAAGGACAGGGCGCTTCTCTTTGTTGACTCGAGGTATTTCATACAGGGAGCCAATGAGATAAGGGGAACCGAGTACGAGCTTATTAAGCTTGAAGTCGATAATAATCCAAGTTACGAAGAGTGGCTTGAGATGAATATGAAGAAGGGCGACAAGGTCGGAGTAGACAGCCTCTCGATATCTATCAGCGAGTTCAGAAAACTCGATAGGCGCCTGGATTTGAATAAGATAAAGCTAGTTGGAACTGAGGATCTCTTAAATAGATTCTGGGATGAGAGGCCAGAGGTTCCCAAGACTAAGGTCAAGGCCGTAAGGGATGACTATGCGGGCTTTACGCGAAGAGCAAAGATAAACATCGTGAGAATGAAGCTCAGAGAGAGGGGCGCAGACTTCACATTCCTCTCCTCAATCGATGACATTGCCTGGCTTACAAATCTCAGGGCAGATGACATCAAGTACAATCCCGTCTTCTACTCATATGCATTTATCTCCCAGACAAGAGCTGCGCTCTTTGTGGATGAGTCGAGATTCACAGATGACATGCTATTAGTTGTAAAAGAGGACTTTGAGGTCTATTCATATGGTGATATCTTCTCAAAACTCTCCGATCTCACAAAGAGAGGAAGGGCTCTATATGACCCGGATAAGACGGCCTATGCCTTCAAGGACTATGTTGCAAAGAAGAACAGTATCGAGTGTATCAATATAACAACTGAGCTCAAGGCCAGAAAGAATCCTGCAGAGATGGATGGAATGAGAAGAGCTCATTTCCAGGATGGAATTGCATTTTGCAATTTCATGGCAAATATCGATCCTACCAAGGAGTATACAGAGATCGATATCTCGACTCTCTTTGAGAAGGAGAGAGAGAAGACAGAGGGCTATCTTCAGCCTTCATTCTCTCCAATCTCAGCCTTCAGAGAGGACGGAGCGCTATGCCACTACAGTGCAAGCCCAGAGTCCAATAAGAAGATAAATACCCAAGGCCTTTTGGTTTTGGATACGGGAAGCCAGTTTGAGTATGGAACAACAGACCTTACCAGAACGCTTCTTTTTGGAGAGAGCGCAAGCGAAGAGGAGAAGAGAGACTATACTCTTGTGCTAAAGGGGCACCTGGCACTATCAAGGCAGAGATTCCCTCGCGGAACTAGGGGCTATCAGCTTGATGTTCTTGCCCGCCAGTTTCTCTGGAATTGCGGAATGACCTTCTATCACGGCACAGGACACGGAGTTGGATGCAATTTGAATGTCCATGAGGGACCGATGAGAATATCCACAGCTCCGATTGATGTTCCCCTTGAGGTTGGCATGGTGCTATCAGATGAGCCTGGCGTCTATAAAGAGGGAAGGCATGGAATCAGAATCGAGAACTTGGTGGCAGTGCAGGAGGATGAGAAGACCGAGTTTGGGACGTTCTACTCATTCGAGGTTTTGACAATGGTTCCATATGAGAAGAGACTCATTGATACTGATTATCTTACCGATAATGAGATTGAGCAGATAAACCTCTATCACAAATGGGTTAGAGATCAGCTGATTGATTATGTCAGAGAGGATACCAAGGCATGGCTTGAGAAAGCCACAAGTCCAATTGAGAAGAATAAGGAGAATAAATAGATGGTAGAGCCACTTAAGAGAAGCGGAAAGATTGAGAGAAAGGGCCCAGTGGTCCTAGTGATTATGGATGGCGTCGGCTTTGGCAAATACCAAGATGGAGATGCGGTCAAGAGTGCTATGACACAGAATTTGGATAAGTTCTTTGAAACCTCTCCATGGACAAAGCTAAAGGCACATGGCCTTGCCGTAGGACTTCCAAGCGACGCTGATATGGGAAACAGCGAGGTTGGACACAATGCAATGGGCTGTGGAAGAGTCTTTGCCCAGGGCGCAAAACTTGTTGAGAACGCAATTGAGAGCAAAGAGATGTTCAGAGGAGAGACATGGAAGAAGCTTGTCGAGAATGTAAAGAAGAACAATTCGACGCTTCATTTCATTGGGCTTCTCTCCGATGGAAACGTTCACTCCCACATTGATAATCTAAAGGCAATGGTTGTAGAGGCCAAGGCTGAGGGAGTAAAGAGAGTCAGAGTCCATGCGCTTCTTGATGGAAGAGATGTTGGAGAGATGTCCGCACTTGACTACTTCGATCCATTTGATGAGTTTCTGAAGGATCTCTCTAAGGATGGAGATTTTGATGCGAAGATTGCCTCCGGCGGTGGAAGAATGGTCATAACAATGGATAGGTACAACGCCAACTGGGATATGGTAAGAAAGGGCTGGGAGACTCATGTCCTCGGGGAGGGCAGACAGTTTGATAGTGCCCATGATGCTATTACCACTCTTAGAAAGGAGACTGGGGCAATTGACCAAGATCTTCCTCCATTTGTAATTGCAGAGAGTGGAAATCCAGTTGGGACAATCAACGATGGAGACTCTGTAATACTCTTTAATTTCAGAGGCGATAGAGCGCTTGAGATAACAAAGGCCTTTGAGGCAGAGAAGCTTGAGGAGTTTGATAGAAAGAGACACCCAAAGGTAGAGTATGCCGGAATGATGGAATATGACGGGGATCTACATGTTCCAAGGCAGTTCTTGGTCTCTCCTCCGGCAATAGACAGAACAATGGCAGAGTATCTATGCAAGACCGGTGTCACCCAGTTCTCGATCTCTGAGACCCAGAAGTTTGGACATGTCACCTATTTCTTCAATGGAAACAGAACCGGAAAATTCGATGAGAAGCTTGAGGAGTATGTAGAGATTCCATCTGATAAGGTTCCATTTGAGGAGAGGCCATGGATGAAGTGCGCCGAGATAACCGATAGAGTCATCAGCGAGATTGAAAAGGGAGAGTGGAAATTCATCAAGCTCAACTATCCAAATGGCGATATGGTTGGACACACCGGCGTATTTGAGGCTGTTGTCTGTTCAATGGAGGCTTTGGATCTGCAGCTCGGAAGGCTTAAGAGCGCAATTGATAAGGCTGGTGGAATACTCATCATAACCGCAGACCATGGAAATGCAGATGACATGTATGAGCATCTAAAGGATGGATCTGTATCGAGAAAGGCCAATGGAGATCCGAAGGCAAAGACAAGCCATTCGCTAAATCCTGTGCCTTGCATCATCTATGACCCATGCTACAGCGGTGAGTACTCAAAGACTCTCAGAGAGGGACTTGGAATATCATCCATTGCTGCAACTTGCATATCGCTTTTGGGCTATGTGCCTCCAGAGGACTATGATAAGTCAGTAGTTACTTTTAATTAGCAGAACCGAATTTCAATAATAGGGGCTTATGCGATGCATGAGCCTCTTTTTTATTTCTCAATTAGCTCAAAGAGCTCCTTTAGCCCCTTTTTCTCTCCGGGATATATTCCAAAGAGGCTCTCATTCTCGTCTTTTTCCCCGGGAATTCCATAGATGATAATGGGTCCATGGATCTTCTCAATCGGATTTACTGTCTTTATGTCAGAGTAGGAATGCGATCTTTCAAAGTCTTGTTTTATCTTATTCGGGGTCTTGAATTTTGCCTCTAGGATGAAGTAGTCGACCTTCTCTCTTTCTTGCTTCTTTATTATGAAGTCTGGTGTTGATAGCTCCTTAACTGATATTAGCTCTATTCCGTTTTCACTCTTATCGCCAGAAGAGGAGATTATGCCCTGATAATAGAGGGTGAGAATCGTATTTCCTCTTTTGCAGATATACGTATTCTCTACTTGGCTGTTATGGGAGTGGCTATATTCAAATCTCTCTTTTCCAAGTAGGCTGTATCCTCTTTTATAGAGCTCTCTCTTGAATTTCACAAAAAGATATAGCTCATATAGCTCTCCATATGAGCTATGACTCTCCGCCATCTTGTAGAGAGTGTCAGAGTAGTCTTTTTCAAAGGCCTCATTTGCAACTATAAAGAGAGCCTCTCTCTCGGTTTTTGGGTGTATCTTCTTTATCCTCGATGTTCTGGGAATTGCAAAAGTGTATTTTATTGCCCCGAGCATGGGATGAGAGGTCTTATATGAGTAGATTCCGTGATCGAAAAGACTCTCTTTATCATATGGGGTGACTTTAAAGGAGAGTATCTCTCTCTGTTTTCTTCTTACATCAGAGGTGCGATAGAGTCTTTTGCCGACAAATACAAGGCAGCTTCTATTCTCTGAGAGTCCATATGCGCTATAGAAGCTCTCATTCTTCTCTTTGAGATATATGTGTATGCCAAAGCTCTCAGGGGCTTGGATCTGGCTTCTTTTGATGCGCTCTGCATAAAAGAGATTCCTCTTATCTGGATGGCGGTCTCTTTTATGTGCTTTTCTGCTCCTCTTCTTTATTCTCTCTCTATCGTCTTCTCTAATCAGCGCAATGGAGAGATCAAAGACAATGAGCTCTAGATTGGAGAGCTTCTCAAGAAGAAGAGGGGGAATATCCACTCTTATTCTCATCTCTTCATCGATAAAGCCCGTCTCATCGCTTTGATCTATCGGAAGAAAGGGTATGAAATATAGAGTATGGCCTTTGTTGATTGAGCCCAGAAAACGCACTAGAAGCTCTCTTTTACATTATTTGATATAATTACTATTCCGACTATATAGAGCGTCGAGGATAGAATTACCGGTATTAAAAGCGAGCTGAATCCAAGGTAGAGTCCTGCTATAAGGAAAATGAATCCAATAAGTCTCTTTATTGCTACAGCGCCCTTTTCCCTGGCTGCGGATATTACCAGGGTGAGTATGGTTGCAGCGTAGAATAGGAGTATCGACAATTGAATCATCGCATCGTATTTTCCGGAAAGAATCTCAAGGCTTGAGGATGATGTGTAATTCACCGGTGCGATAACGCTTATAAATAGACTGA
Source organism: uncultured Spirochaetaceae bacterium (assembly GCA_947630635.1). Classification (GTDB taxonomy): domain Bacteria; phylum Spirochaetota; class Spirochaetia; order Sphaerochaetales; family Sphaerochaetaceae; genus Ornithospirochaeta. The sequence continues at coordinate 13,579 of CANRIJ010000028.1, forward strand.
ATGCCAAAACGATTACTATATACCAGCTCATTCTCGGGCTATTGAAGCCGTAGAATCTCAGAGATGAGAGGAGAAAGAGGGATGCAGTTCCAATAAGCGAGAATCTCTCTAGATATGTGAGTATCCTCGGGCTGATAAAGACCACCTCTGTAAGGGCGACATAGCGAGGAACAATAAGGGTTGCCTGAAGGGCTATCATGGTGAAGAGGATGGGGAATATCTCGCCATCCTGTGTGTGCATCTTTCTTCTGATTCTGATTATGATCTGAGGAACCAGCGATGATATGAGTATCACAAACTGCGGGAAATAGCCCTGTATCGTAACAATGGATTTTGTGCCATAGTCTTTAACGAGTATCAGCGTCATATGGACGATGATTGCACCATATATTATGGTTATAAGAATCTGGACAATAAGAAGGATTATCTGCCAGGCCTTCTTGCCCATTAGATCGTATCCTTCAAGCTGACGCTTACGTTTGTTCCAACCCAGTATCCAGCATCAACTGCGCCTAGATTGATTATGTATGAGTCGATTGCAATCGCTATTCCATTTATAAGCGGCAGAAGTCCGACGAGAACGCACTCTCTTCCCAAAAGGTTTACTCCAACTAGTCTCAGGGCAAGAATTGATGCCATAAGAGTCTCTCCTCCGAGAGCAGCGGAGGATACAAAGGAGGTTAGGGCAATTGAGAATGCGATTGCAAATGCAACCGGTAGGCTGACGCTTC
>CANRIJ010000029.1 GCA_947630635.1 uncultured Spirochaetaceae bacterium
CTCTTGTTCTCAATCTACAGAAAATAGCGAACAGTATCGAGTGAGAGCTCGCCTGCTGCGCTCTCATCGACGACAAATATAGCTCTCTTGTGCTCCTGGAGAGCCGATGCTGGCCACTTTTGCGAAATCGAGTCCTCAATTGCATGTCTTAGAGCCCTGGCCTTAGAGTGGCCATTGGCAAGGATCATGACCTCTCTGCTATCCATGATTGTGCCAACTCCCACTGTTAGGGCTCTTGAGGGAACCTTGGATATATCGCCATCAAAAAAGCGAGAATTCATGATCTTCGTATCCATGGTAAGGTCTTTTACCCTTGTTCGAGATGAAAGAGACGAATAGGGCTCATTGAAGGCAATGTGTCCATCTGCGCCTATTCCGCCCAAGAAGAGATCTATGCCGCCATAGCTTTTGATTTTCTCCTCATAGTCCCTGCACTCAAGCTCTGGGTCCCTACACTCTCCATCAAGCATATGTATGTTCTCTTTGAGAATATCCACATGGTCAAAGAAGTTCTCTCTCATAAAGGTGTGGTAGGACTCTTTATGACTCTCTGAAAGACCCACATACTCGTCCATATTAAAGGTGACAACGTTCTTAAATGAGAGGGTGCCTCTTCTATACATCTCAATTAGGCACCTATATGTGCCAATCGGGCTTGAGCCAGTTGGGAGACCAAGAACAAATGGACCACCCTTTTTTGCATTGTTTATCTTGTCTCTTATGTAGGATGCTGCCCAAAGCGACATATCATCGTAGTTTTTCTCAATTATTACCCTCATAGACTCTCCCTATATTGAGGATTCTATTATAGACGAGGCAATCACCCTATCGCCATCATAAATCACAGCGCTCTGCCCTGGAGCAACTGCCTTTGCCTTCTCTTCAAAGAGAATCTCGGCTTTGCCTTCATCAAGCATTCTCACCCTTGCCATTTTCTGAGGCGATACGCTTCTGATCTTGACTCCATAGACCTTATCTGAAAACGAGCTCTCTCCCAAGAAGGATATATCGCCGACTATAGCCTTTGTGCTGTAGGTGTCGCTTTCAACTCCTACATAGACTCTGTTTGTATCAGGATCGACTGAGAGAACATATAAAGGCTCTTTATATGCAGTCTTTAGCCCCTTTCGCTGTCCAACGGTATAGTGCCAAAATCCACTATGTGTATTAATCGCCTCGCCTGTCTCCCTAAAGACAATCTCACCCTCTCTATCCTCTTTATCCAATAGCTCTGCGTAGTCTCCCGAGTAGAAGTCCTGACTCTCCTCCTCCAGATTCTCATGAAGCGAGAGGGACCTGTCTATTTCCCTTACCTCGCTCTTATAGTAGTCTCCGAGAGGAAATAGAACACTTGACAGCTGCTCTTGGGTAAGCCTAGAGAGAAAGTAGGTCTGGTCCTTTTTTCTGTCTTTAGCAACTTCCAGCTGATAGCGTCCATTCTCTCCAAGGCAGACTCTTGCATAGTGCCCGGTTGCAAAGTAGTCAAAGTCAAAAATCTCTCTTGCCTTCTCCATCAAGAGACCGAACTTGATCTTTCTGTTGCACCAGAGACAGGGATTCGGGGTTCTTCCTGAGAGGTATTCGCTTCTGAAATTCTCCAGAACCTCTCTCTCGTACTCCTGAGATAGATCTATGACGCTGTATTTGATGCCGATCTTATCTGCTATCTCCTGAGTCTTCTCAATCTCCTCTTTTGTCTCTTCTTTGAAGCAGGAATTCGCGCTCTTTGAAGGATGGTATTTTCCTCCCTCCTTCCAAACTGTCATAGTAACGCCCTCTACCTCATAGCCCTGCTCTTTTAATAGATATGCTGCAACAGACGAGTCTATCCCACCGGAAAGGCCCACCATAACCCTCTTTTTCATCAAGCTTAGGATACTTTAAAAGAATCTCTTCTGCTATCTATCCTCGCCTTCTATTGGAGTATTATCAAAGGCCATCTTTCCTATATTCCTCAGGCTCTCTGGCAAATTTATTGAAGTAAGATGGGTATTTTCGAATGCACTCTCGCCAATAGAGAGCAGATTTGATGGCGCTCTGAAGTCGACGCTCAAAAGCGGAGTATTCTCAAATGCGCTTTCGCCTATGTATTTAAGCGATGAAGGAAGGGAGATTCTCTCAATTGAGGTCCCTCTAAATGCAGAGTTTCCGATAGTATTTAGATGCGATAAGCTCTCAAAGCTCACGTACTTGAGGCTCTTCATTCCATCGAAGGCATAGTCATCAATAAGACGAACCTGATTCGGGATATTTATTCTCAATAGCGATAGGCCCCTAAAGGCTCCAGAGGTGAGATTTGAATATATAGATCCCTCGGCGAACGATATTGCCTCAATCTTAGTATCTCCCTTGAATGCTTCCTCCTCTATATACGAGACATTCTCTGGGATCGTAAATGAGAGAAGCGGAAGGTCTGAGAAGACTCCCTTTTTTATGACAGAGAGCCTAGAGCCCTTTTCAAAGGCAATGGTCTTTAGATTCTCAGACTCTCTAAAGGGCTCTTTCCCAAAGGACGTGACGCTCTTGGGTATAATGATCTTATCAAGCTTGGTGCCTGAGAATGCATAAGAGCCAATATACTCAAGCTTGGAGTCCTCTTCGAAGATCACCCTATCAAGCTCTTTGCACCCAGAGAAGGCGTAACTCTCGATTCTCTTTACAGAGCTTGGGATCTTTATCTCCTTTATCTCTGTATTCTCAAATGTGGATTTGTCTATCTCAGTAAGATTGCTCTCCTCAGAGAACTCGATAATTGAGAATGTCTTCGGGTCTAGGCTTCCCTCAATCTTCTCCACCGATGGAGGAATCACGATTCTCTCAATTCTCGCCCCATCGAAGATCCTTGAGTCCAGCACTCTCATAAAAAATCCGCTCTCAAAACCTACAAACGCCATTTTCATATTACCCTCGAATATGTCTTTTCCTAGGACGTTTATAGAAGCTGGGAATGTAAATGATGAGAGGTCATTTCCTCTAAATGCCCCGTCTGCTATCTCAAAGAGCCTTGAGTTCTCTGCGATATAGACCTCTTTGAGCCTCTCATTCTCAAGTGAATTGGGATATAGAAGAATAAGGGTCTTAGGGAACTTTATATACTCAAGCGTTCCCCTCCACTCATCTTTGACGCTAGTGATTGAGAAATTCTGTCCGACCCCGGTGAGTATGTTAAATACATCTGAGGCCCTTTTGACTATTGGAAATAGGAGTATCTCTGAGCCTGTCCTATTCGTATAGGGAAACTCTATGGATTTTCTTCCGTCCTCCACAAAGGACCATCCAAGGCAGACAAGCTGATTCTCTTTGTCTCTGTATTCCTCCTTGAGAAACTCCAAATCTTCAAAATAAACACTCTCACCAGGCCTAAGGACTATATAGTCCACTGCCATCTCATCTGGGTTCTCATACTTAAGGCCCAGAGACGACATAAGCATCAATATAAAGAATGCAGAGAATGATATGCCTAAGGCGATATTTATCGCTCTATTTCCCCTCTTTCCTATCTTCATCTTCAGCCGTCCTCTTTAGGTAGAGCTCAGTGATATAGAAGGCACTGAGAAAGACAATGGCCTCGACAATTATGATAATAGTTGCACTGTAGGTATTCAGAAGATTGAAGAGAGTCAGAATCCACATTGCGACAAAGGCGAGTATAAAGAGCGAGAAGCCCATCCAGAACATAAAGAGCCCATAGAAGGAATTGGCTTTCCTAAAGGCCTCCTCGGTCTTCTTTGCCCTCTTGGATCTATAGGAGACTATCGAGCTCCTATTCTTCAAAGAGCCATATCTGCTCACAGCCCCGAGAACGATCATTAGACAGGGCAGAATCAAAAGCAAGACAAAAATTAAGACAGTACTCCAAAATCCCATACTATTTTCCCTTTCTACACCCTAAAAATAACAATGAAAGGCAAAAAGGCTAAATGTCCTTCTTATCTAACCAGCCGCGCTTTCTCCAATACAAAAGCTTTGGAGGATTCCAATCTCCCCTGAGCTCTGCATGAAGGTAGTGCATAAACTGTCTGAAATGCAGTGAAGAGATAGGCTTTGACTTGTCAGAGAGCAGCATAGAAGAGAAGGCTGAGAGCCTTTTAAAGAGCCTCTCGCGCTCTTTTGCACTCAGTAGCTCTATTCTATTTGCCTCAAAGTCCAGAGAGAGACGATAGGTCTTCACTATTCCCCACGCAAAGAGCGAGTCATAGAGATTTCTCACTATCCTCTTAATAGATCTCTTTCTCTTGGTGGTTATGATAACTGCCTCCTTTCCAAAAAGATCTTCCTTCTTATCCGAGAGATGATGGAGAAAGAGATAGCTGTCGAAAAATGCCTTTATTGAGCCCGATGATCCCAAATAGTGCTCAGGGATGACTATCAGAATAAGCTCAGCATTATCCAATTTTCTGATTATCTCGTCATCGTGCTCATCATCTGAGAGCCTATCGTCTGGAAGGGTTATCTCATCAAAGTCATGATAGCCCACAAGCTGAGAGAGCTCTTTTGCTACCTGAAAGCCGAGCTTCTCTCCGCTCTTTGATTGGATTATCACACATCTCATAAATTGAAATTAAGCAAATGCCCTTAAAACCGCCAAGAGCCTATCTATCTGAATCGGCTTTCCGACATGTCCATTCATGCCCGCCTTCTTGGCCTTTTCAACATCTTCCTTGAAGGTATTTGCTGACATTGCGATTATTGTGATGTTCTTCAGATCCTCTCTTTCGAGTCCCCTTATAATCTTTGTTGCCTCATATCCATCCATGACAGGCATCTGGATGTCCATCAAAACCAAATCGTATAAACCAGGAGTGCTCATCTTAAGGCGCTCTATAGCCATCATTCCATTCTCTGCCCACTCAACCTCAAAGCCCGCTGTCGTCAAGAGCTCAGTTGCAATCTCGGCATTCAGCGCATTGTCCTCAGCAAGAAGAATTCGCTTTCCTACAAAGCTCTTCTCCTGAATGAGGTCAATTTCGCTCTTATGCTCTTTATGGGGAATCTTGCTGATAGCCTCATTCATAGCCCCAAGGAATCTCGATTTAAAGAGAGGCTTTGCAATAAAGGCATTTACCCCTGCCTCCCTTGCCTCCTTCTCAATCTCGGCAAAGTCATAGGTTGTGAGGAATATAATCGGGACATCTTTTCCCGCGATCTTTCTTATCTCCCCTGCAGTCTCAATTCCATTCATTCCCGGCATAAGCCAATCAAGAACAACAACTGAGTACATAGAGCCGTTATTGAAATGCTTCTCTACTTTCTCAACTGCCTCTTCGCCTGAGAGCACATACTCTGATACCATTCCGACAGAATCCAGCAACTCCTTCTCGTATTCACATGTATTCTTATCGTCATCCACGATAAGAACAGTCAGCGAGAAGAGGGATGAGTAATCCACTTCACTAAGCTCATTTGCCTTGAATGGAATAGTCGCAATGAACTTGGATCCTTTTCCGAGCTCGCTCTCGATCTTAATGTCTCCGCCCATAATATGGGCAATATTATGTGCAATAGGAAGTCCAAGCCCTGTACCCTCGATTCTGAGTTTTTGAGACTCCTCACTTCTGGCAAAAGGCTCAAAGGCATGCTTGATAAACTCAGGTGACATTCCTATGCCGTTATCCTCAATGGCGAACTTGTAGTTATAAACCGACTCTCTCTGAGTGGGGCTTTCAGATACCTGGAACTTAATCTCTCCGCCGGATGGAGTAAACTTCACTGCGTTTCCAATTATATTGGAGAGTATCTGAGAGAGCCTTGTGGGGTCACCCTTAACAGACTCATGCTCTATATTTAGCATATTGAGCGTAAAGCGCACTCCCTTCATATTCATCTGCTCTTTATAGACAGTGAGAATGCCATCTACCTCATCTGGAAGGTTGAACTCCTCCTCATTTAAGACAATCTTCCCAGACTCAATGCGGGACATATCAAGAACATCGTTTATAAGAGAGAGAAGCTGCTTAGATGCGGTATTTATCTTCGAAAGGCAATCAAGGACCCTTGCCTTATCATCTATATGCATTGTCGCAATCGCGGTCATGCCAGTGATTGCATTCATCGGAGTTCTTATATCGTGTGACATTGATGAGAGAAACTTGGTCTTTGCCTGGCTTGCTGACTCTGCCCTCTCTATAGAGCTTCTTAAGAGCTCACGCTGGGCCATATCCTTCCTTGTTGCCTCATCAATGGACCTTATTCCCAAGACAACAACCGATGGAGTTCCATTCTTGTTTCTCTTTCCGGTAACAAAGGCAGCATTCACAAATTCAGGAACATCCTTTCCCCCAATGTACATCTTGTACCTCAGGGCGCTATTTTCGCTTGTCTTCAAGACAGAAACCACTCTCTCTAGGTCAAAGAAGTCATTGATTGCCTCGAGCTCTATATCATCCGGAATCAGGTCCCTATCAAAGAGGTGGGGAACAAGGTCCTCATAATCACCCTCTTTATCAACACCCTCAAAGCGCTCAGGATAGATTATCTGGTATCTCTTGTCCTCAGTATTGATATAGACGATAAGGTTGTATGACCTTGCCATGGCATTGAGGGACTCCCCGTATCTATTCTTCTGTATCTCAGTGGTCTTGGCGTATACAAGTACGTCATTCTTCTCCTTCTCAAGCTGAGCTCTCTGCCTCTGGTACGAAACAAACAGGTATAGGATGTACAGCAAGAAGACAAATATAAGAACAAGCTCCAGCAGGAGCCCGATCTTATTTGCATTGGAGATCATCAGCCTTGTGGCCTCTGCAGGGAAGGCTTGGACGAAGAAGACCTTCTCAAAGCTGGTTGGAAGCATTGAGATGCTTACAGGAATTCCATCATCGGTTTCATAGGTTGCAAGATACGGCTCATCTGAGTCTGCTGCATTCTCAAATGCCTCTATGGTTTTCTGCTTTACATATCCCTCTTCAACGAGAATATCAAAGTAGTTTCTTCCAATCGTGGAAGTCTGTATGGAAGCAATAACATCTCCATCGCTGCTGATAATACTGGAATATGCAGGGAATCCGAAAAGCGTTGAATGGATATAGTCAGACATTACTTCCTGCCCAATTAGGCCAACTAGGATTCCAATTGCATTGCCCTCATCTATTACCGGCTTATAGACCTCTAGGCATGGCTCATTCGATACAACTGAATCGACTACCGGAATAGCTCCTGCCTCGCCTTTGATTCCTCTTACGTAGACTGGTCTTTCACTGAAATCGTATATATTTCCCGATGAGTCCACAGCCATTCCATTTCTATCGACGTAGATTATCGTCGAAAAATCCATAGACCTGAAAAGGTATGTTATCTCCTCAGAGGATAAGCTCCTATTCTCCTCGAGTCCCAGAGAAAGCACGTAGGCAACAGAGTCAAGTGAATTCTCAGAGAGCTCCAAGTAGTCATTCACCCGGTTAACTGCCTCCTGATTCATAGCAAGAATATACTCGGACGTCTGCTCGATTACGTTTTTTCTATTTAGAAAGAAGAAGAGTGCCATCGCTACTATGATGACAATCATCATCAATGCCACCAGCAGTATGCGCACCACCAGCCTTTTAGTTCTTCCCATATCTAACCCCGTTAGAATTATATAATCAAAACACCCATTTAATTGCTTTTGCCAAAAGCAAAAAGAGTCAACTCTTTATTTTTTGGGCCCTATCAAAGAGAATCTTTCACACCTAGGGCAAATAGACAAAGGACTTTATTCAAACTATCCTTTCTCTGATATGTTCGTCTTCGGAGTACTTTTGGTAGCAATAATAGCCTTTTTCCTGCTTATAATAGCTCTTTCTGCAGTTATGTATAACCGCGTAATCAAGAAGAGGAATAAGGCGGAAGATGAAGAGACGGCGCTATTTGGCCTATATGGGAGAAAGTACGAATCCATGCATCCGCTGGTGGAGCTGCTCAGGGAGAACATTGACCCAAAGGATCCAATATTTGCAGAGATTGTGCATATTAAGCAGCTTATATCATCAGCAGAGAGCCTAATACTCAAAGAGAATGCAGACATCACTGCATCCAAGGTAATAGAAAGGCTCTTTAAAAAGCTCCAACAGCTTGATAGTCCAAATATCCATTCAAGACTCGAGAAGGCCAAAAACGAACTCTTGGAAATAGAGGACAAGATCAAGACTGAAAAAGAAGGATACAATAGGGCCGTATCTGCCTACAACAGCACTATATCATCATTCCCATTCATGGTGATTGCCAGCATTTTCAACTTTACCAAAAAGCCTCTGTCAAATAACAAAGTGTCTCTCTTAATCTGAAACCTATTGACAGCAACGAACTCTTTTGCTAACTTAAATCGTACTTGTGGGAGTAGCGAAGCTGGTTATCGCGCTGGCCTGTCACGCCGGAGATCGCGGGTTCAAGTCCCGTCTCTCACGCTAAAGGGTATTGCTATAAAAGCGATACCTTTTTTAAGAAACAAATAAACTTTTTAATTTTATATCAAAAACGAAAAAGTGTTTCTATTTTGATACACGTTATTTATGATTTACAAAATTTAACGAGATAATTCACATATAAAAAATTTAGTTTTAGATCTATTTACAAATACAAAAAATATTTATACTAGAAATTAGATCATAATTAAGGAGAAATTAATGAGAAAATATAATTTATCGATCATAAACCAAAATAATAAGCAATTTTATTCTTTAGTAGCAGATCCTAGAATTATAGTTAAGTTATTAAAAAAATATGAGGCAGGAGCAATTCAGGAAAATCAGCGTCCTTGGGAAGAAAAAAGAGTAAAGGAAATTGCCTGTTATGTAAAAAATGGGTTAATCCCTAACGCCCCTATATTAAATATTACAAATAAACTAAAAATTGAAAAAGATGGAGAAAACGTTTATATAATGCTCCCAGAAACCAAGAATGAATTTGAGGAATATGAAGAAACATTAGAGGCTATAGATGGGCAGCATCGTATCCGCGCATTTATGGAAGAGTACAATGAAATCAACCCCACTACAAAATTTGAACTAATTTTTACTTTATTCGATAGATTATCCGGCGAAGAAAAGAAAAAAACTTTCATGACTACTAATGAGAAACAAAAAAGCGTTCCTATTAATCTCCTTAGGTTGTATAAGAAAGAACTAAAACTGATGGATGGTGAAAATGCAGAAGTATTTGATTTAACAAAAGCTCTAAATGAAGAAGATTATTCACCGTTAAAAGGAAGAATTATGATGGGAGCTGAAAAAATCAAAAAAGGATATCAGGAATCACAAATTTCAAAAATCATTAAAAAATACGATGTTTATAAAACATTAAAAAACATACCTAATGAAAGCAAAAGACCCAAAATTATATCAAACTATTTAAAAGCATGGGAAAATTACTATTCCGAAAGTTTTGCTAATCCCGGGAAGAATACTTTAACGAAAATAAGTGGTATTCGTTTTGAGCTTACTATGCTCCCTTACATGATAAATATTTTATGTGATATTAAAGGCGAAAGTTATACAGAGGAAAACTTTAAAAAACTAATTGCAGATTTGAGGGACGCAAACAGCGGCATGGATGTATTTAATCCAGCAGAAGAAGACAGAAATACTATCTCTGAAAAATTCCGCGGGGAATCAACAACAGTATCTTTCGCTCAATCTATGGCAGAAAATCTAAAAGAATATGAGAGAAAACATGCAAAAGAAGCATTCGATCCAACCGCAGGAATTTAAATGAAAGAAGAACTCCTAAAATTATTAGCCGCTTATAACATAAACGTAGATGATTTCTATAAGCTAAGTTACAAAACTCTGATTAACGGTTTATTTGAAGATATATGCAAAGACATCAAAAGCAAAGGTCAAGAAACAGAAGAAAGAAAACGATTCAAAGAATCTAGAAATACATTAAAAGCAACCGAAGCAATTCTTCGACGTTATCATAAATCGTGTAAATTAAATGAAGACGACAACAAAAATGAAATCGAGCAATTAAGTATTTTATTAAACTGTTTCTTCAATAAGAAACCACGAATGACTTCAAAAATAAGTATAAAAGAATACCTTTGGGAAGTTCAAAATCATAAATGTAACATTTGTGGCGAACCAATTATCAAACCAAATGAAGGAGAACTAGACCATATCATCGCCTACGATTTAGTAGGCGATGAATTAGAAAACAACTCTCAACTTCTCTGCAAAACTTGCAATACTCGTAAGGGCAATTCTTCCGCCTATGAATTTTCTGTTCTACTCACCAAAAACAAAAAAAAATAACAAAACATAAAATAGAAACCAAAATTCACTTTAGAAGATGCATTTATTATCAAAGAAATACAGAAATATAAATTGATTCAGCCTATAGCCAATTTCAAGATCTTAAACCGAACTAAATTAATTACAGCCCTCAACTCTAAAATCCAAGTTTAAATAAAAGTCTCTTATGGGCTAATTCTTCTTTATAAATATTTAGGAATATTCCAAAAATCAAATCTAACCAATAAATCCTAGTATCTTATTTTTACTTAATCATTTTTTCTTATTCGAAAAGTATAAAAAGCATATAAGATTTTTATTCTATTCCACTAACACTCACTGAACAAAATTACCATGAAATGGATTCTTATAATATCAGCGCCTTATCTTTAGTTCACTGTAAAGCACCGGACGGTCATCTACGAGTTCAGGAACCATCCTTATTACATGATAGGAATTGGTAACATTCATATTCTCCTGAAGATCCATCTCAACTCTCTCTCGCACTATTGGCAATAAGCGAGAAGTATTTCTATACGTGGTCTTCGGAAGCACCTCGATAGTGAAATCCTTAGACTCTTTGTTATAAGTAATCTTCAATTCCCTGCATATGTTTATATCAGAAAACTCCTTTGCCCAATTAAGAACAATAGGAGCCTTCAATCCTGGCGCCAAGTAATAGGTCACATCCTCTTTTACGCTGTTTTTCATGGCATACTTCGGTATAAGCCACTCTCCGCCTCGCCTGACTGCCGCTCTAAGCTGCCCTCGCCTTATCCACTGCCTAACAGTTACAACTTCGATATCATGCCTTTTTGCAAATTCCTTAGTACTTATAAGAGGCATCTTATAAGATATAAAATCGTTTATCTGATCATACGAGAATCCACCATTCTTATCAGATAAATGGCAAATACTTATCTTATTCTCCAGTTGCCCCAGCAAAATCAAATAGCACCATTGATCATCTAGCGAAGGAAAATATGATACCTTCACTAGATCATTAAAGAATCTCAGCTCTTCTGAATATCCCCTGGCAAGATTATTATCGCTTTTGGATTGCAAATCCTGCTCTTCATAGAAAGCAATAAGCCTTCTAAGTATTTTATCAATATCTTCCTTACTGCGAGGAATAATCATATCCATAAATGGCATAGTATTGAATTTTTTGTATTCTTACAATACAAAAAATATTGGCAAATATTAAATTCATTAGAATAATTTCTTATATTATAAATAATTATAAATATTGATATTTTCTATTATATTTATGAAATAAAAATTTGAAATAATTTTATTTGCAATCTAAAAGCGATAGCACTAAAATCCTTGCTAGTATCATTCTCATAAAATTAAGAGGTACACATGAAAAAGAATAAGTCATACACATATCAGAAGATGGCAAAGGATATAAGAGATAGGCTAAACGGCAGACCCTATTCCATGGGTTTGGATTTAGGAGTTGGCTCAATTGGAGTTGCATGTGTTGCACTCGAGGATTTTGGAGAAGCAGGCCTAATTCCTTCAGACGTTGTCTATGCAGCCTCCAGAATATTCAATCCATCCAGTGGATCAGCAGACAGAAGACTACACAGAGGACAGAGAAATGCCATTAGACACTCAGCTCACAGAAAGGAAAAGCTCTGGAAGATACTCGCAGAGAGAGGTCTAATGCTTCCATATGCCAAAGGGGATACAGAGAATAAGCCGGAGTTGATGTTCCCTGAAGAATCTCGCAGGAAAAACGTATGGGAATTGAGACTCAAAGGCCTATCTGAAGAGCTATCACTTTGCGACCTTGGCATGGCTATATATCACATATCAAGTCATAGGGGATCATCTTCAATCAGAACATTCACAGAAGAAGAAAAGAAAGAGGCAGCAAATCAGAGAATAACAGAGAAAATAGCCAAGGAAATCGGCAAAGACACATTCATTGAAATAATAACAGCATACAACGACAGAAAAGCCAGTATCGGCATTCCATCAAAATACAGAAATACAAAAATGGAAAAGAACGATGCAGAGCTTCCACTGCCCACCCGCGATGTTATTGAGAATGAGCTAAATAAGCTTCTTGAAACCCAAAGAAGATTCCACAGCGAACTTGATGATGAATACATAGCAAGAATAAAAGAAGCGGTTTTATATGAGAATCCAAAGATTGTCCCAGAGCCTGAGAACTGCCCATATTTCAAAGACGAAAAGAAACTCCCAAAGGCCAACTTCCTTAACGAGGAAAGAAGGCTCTGGGAGGCTCTCAATAACGCCAGAGTTGTAACTGAAGAAGAAATGCCAAATGGCAGATTTAAAACAATTAAAACAGAACTGACAAAAGCCCAGAAAGATATTCTTTACAAAGAGCTTAGAGAGGGAAATGACATAACTCAGACTAAAGCAAGAAAGCTTCTTCCAGAGCTCGTCTCTTCCAATTTCGTCTTCCAAGGAACAAAGAAAGAAGAGACTAAGATACAGGGATTCAGATACAAAGCCCTTGAAGATAAGGCTTTCTGGCAAAGACTCAATGATAAAGAAAGAGATAAATTCATTCTCACATGGGTAAATACAGCCGATGACAAGATTCTGAAAAAAGCTCTCATAAATGAATTTCGTATGACTGAAGATGAAGCAGACGAGCTTATGAGAGACAGCTCCATCTCTATCCCAACGGGAGTCTATGCCGATGTTGGAAAGACTGCAATGGAGATGATCCTCCAATACATAATCAATGAGGGAATGTCTTACCAAGAAGCGGAGCTAGAAGCCATAAGAAATGGCTCTCTTCCTGATGATACAAAAATACAGATGTTTGATTTCTTGCCCTACTATGGAGAGGCAATTCCGAATAGCACAAAGAAAATAATGGGAAAAGCATGGCATAGTGCATTTGAATCCCAGCTAGATAGTCCTGGTTTCAAAAAACCAAATACAGACTCTGAAGAGGAAATCTGGGGAAAAATAGCCAATCCAGTAGTTCACCAAACACTTAACGAACTCAGAAAATTAGTCAATGAAATAATTGAGATATTCGGATATAAACCCGAGGAAATAGTTGTTGAATTTGGAAGAGAGCTTAAAAAAGGCGCAGAAGAAAGAGAAAAACTCTCAATGGAAAATAGAAAAAAGGAGAACAATAACAGGCGAATCTTCGAAACATACTGCAAGCCAAATGGACTAAGCGAAAAATTCGTCAAAAGATTCAAAATCTGGGAAGACTGCGGGATGAGATGCCCCTACTGCTGCAAGCCAATATCAGCCTCAGAAATTGTAAATGGGGATGCAGACCTTGATCATATCTTTCCTATTGAGGATACAGCCGATTCCTCAGAGAACAATCTGATAGTTGCCCACAGAACCTGCAATGAAAGAAAAGGAAAGAGAATTCCTATTGCAGCCTTCGGAAAAGATCCCCTTCTTTGGAACAAGATAGAGCAAAATCTAGACTCGACTCCTGGGCTAAATGCAAGAAAACGCAGATTTGAGACAACAGAAGGAGAATATGAAGAATACCTCTCTAACAGAGACTTCGATAGCAGATTCAAAAGCGATAACGCCTTTGTTGCCAAAGCTGCTAAACAATATTTAGGAACGCTATATGATCCAGAAATAAGAGATATACTCGTAAGAACCATAAGAGGAGCAGAGACAGGGCTCCTAAGAACAGCTTGGAACTTAAACGGGATCTCAGAGGAACTTGCCTCCCTACATACACTTCCTGGAGAGGAAGAAGTATTCAACGGGAAGAAGAACAGAACTGATAATAGACACCATGCTCTTGATGCGATAGTAGCAGCCTACTCTACTCGTTCTGTCATCAAAATGATCAATACGTACTCAGGAAAAGGAAGAGACGCCTACGAGTTATCTAGAAGAATACCTA